>CALGFH010000175.1 GCA_937881255.1 uncultured Actinomycetes bacterium | reverse complement strand
ATGCGGGCGGTGACGATCGCCGACGGGCGGCTGGTGCTGGCCGAGCGGCCCGACCCGGAGCCGGGGCTGGGTGAGCTGCTGGTCCGGGTGGCCGCCGCCGGGCTCAACGGGGCCGACCTGCACCAGCTCAAGGGCGCCTACCCGGCGCCGCCGGGCAGCCCGCCCGACATCCCGGGGCTGGAGCTGGCCGGCGAGGTCATCGCCACCGGGCCCGGCGTCTTCCGCTTCGCCAAGGGCGACCGGGTGATGGCCGTGGTCGGCGGGGGCGGGCAGGCCGAGCTGGCCGTGGTCCACGAGCGGACGGCCATCCCCGTCCCGGACGGGCTCGGCTGGCCCGAGGCCGGCGGGTTCCCCGAGGTCGTCACCACCGCCCACGACGCCCTGTTCACCCAGTGCGGCCTCGGCCTCGGCGACCGGCTGCTGGTCCACGGCGCCGCCGGCGGCGTCGGCACGGCCGCGATCCAGCTCGGCGCGGCCGCCGGGGCCCGGGTGGTGGCCAGCGTCCGCAACCCCGCCCACCACCAGGCGGCGGCCGAGCTCGGCGCGGCCGTGGTCGCCGACCCCGGCCAGGCGTTCGACCACGGCCCCTTCGACGTGATCATGGAGATGGTCGGGGCGCCCAACTTCGACGCCAACCTGGACGCCCTGGCCACCGGCGGCCGGCTGATGGTGATCGGGGTCGGCGCCGGGGCCAAGGTCGAGCTGGACCTGCGCCGGCTGATGACCCGCCGGAGCCGGATCCTGGCCTCGAACCTGCGCTCGCGCCCCCTCGAGGAGAAGGCCGACGCCGCCCGCCGGGTCGAGCACCAGGCCCTGCCCCTGCTGGCCGACGGCCGCCTGCGGATCCCGGTGGCCGCCACCTTCCCCCTCGAGGCGGCCCAGGAGGCCTACGACCGCTTCACCGCCGGCGGTAAGCTGGGCAAGCTGGTCCTGGTCACCTGACCCACGGAGAGGGGGCGGTCGGTGGAGGACGCTGCCGGGGCCCTGGACGCGGCCAGGGACGCCTACCGCCGCCACGACTGGGCGGCAGCCCGCGACGGCTTCGGCGCCGCCCGGGCGGCCGGCGAGCTGGCCGCGGCCGACCTCGACGCGCTGGCCGACGCCGCCTGGTGGCTGGGCGACTTCGACCAGGCGTCGGCCGTCCTCGAGGAGGCGTACCGGCGCCACCTGGACGAGGGGCGCCCCGGCCCGGCGGCCATGGCCGCCATCGGGGTGGCCGTCAACCACCTCCTGCGCGGCGACGGCGTGGTCGGGTCGGGCTGGGTGGGCCGCGCCCAGCGGCTGCTCCGCGACCAGCCCGAGCACACCGAGCACGGCTACCTCCTGTACCTGGAGCTGGAGGGCGCCCTCGGCGGCGGCGAGGCCGACGCCGTGGTGGCGACGGCCGGGCGGGTCCGGGAGATCGGCCGCCGCCACGCCGACCCCAACCTGGTCGCCGGCGGCGACCTGTTCGAGGGCCGGGCGCTGGTCAAGCAGGGCCGGATGGCCGAGGGGATGGCCCTGCTCGACGAGGCCATGCTGGCCGTGCTGTCGGGCGAGCTGGACCCGGGGTGGGCCGGCAACATCTACTGCCACCTCATGGCCGCGTTCCACGAGCTGGCCGACGTCCGCCGGGCCGCCGAGTGGACCGAGGCGACCAGCCGCTGGGTCGCCGGCCTGCCCCCCGCGGTGCTGTTCACCGGCATCTGCCGGGTCCACCGCTCCCAGGTCCTGGAGCGCAGGGGCGACTGGGCCGAGGCCGAGCGGGAGGCCGCCCTGGTCTGCCGGGACCTGGCCGACCTGCACGTCGCCGGCGCCGCCGAGGGCCACTACCAGCTCGGCGAGATCCGCCGGCTCCGCGGCGACCTGGCCGGGGCCGAGGCGGCCTACCGGCATGCCCACGAGCTCGGCCGCGACCCCCAGCCCGGCCTGGCCCTGCTCCGTCTCGCCCAGGGCCGGACGGCGACGGCCTCGGCCTCGATCCGGGCCGCCCTGACCGCCGTCACCCACGACCGCCTGGGCCGGGCCCGGCTCTGCGCCGCCCAGGTCGAGATCGCCCTGGCCGACGGGGACGCCGAGACGGCCGGGCGCGCCTGCGACGAGCTGACCCGGACCGCCTCCACCTACGGCAGCTCGGGCCTGGAGGCGGCGGCCCTGCAGGCCCGGGGGGCTGTGTGCCTGGCCGGCGGGCGGGCCGAGGCGGCCCTGCCGACCCTGCGGGCGGCCTGCCGGCGCTGGCGGGAGCTGGACGCCCCCTACGACGCCGCCCGGGTCCGGCTGCTGCTCGCCGTGGCCTACCAGGCGCTGGGCGACGCCGACGCCGCCGCGCGGGAGCTGGACGCGGCCGAGGTGGTGTTCGTGCGCCTCGGCGCGACCCTGGACGCCGGGGGGATCGCGGCCCGGCGCGGCCGGGCGGCGCTGCCCGGCGGGCTGACCGGGCGCGAGGCGGAGGTGCTGGCGCTGGTCGCCGCCGGCCGCTCCAACCGGGAGATCGCCGCGTCGCTGGTGCTCAGCCCCAAGACCGTCGCCCGGCACCTGTCGAACATCTTCGCCAAGCTCGGCGTGAGCTCGCGGACCCAGGCGGCCGCCTACGCCTTCGAGCACGGCCTGGCCACCGAGCGTGGGTAGGACGACCCATCGGCCGTCCGAGGTTGCACACCCTGCCCGATGCCCGGCCGCTCCCTCCCTCCGTAGGGTGCGGGCAGCGAGCCGTCGAGCCGGGAGGCAGGAGCGATGACAGGAAGCACGCTGGCCCCAGAGGACCTCGGAACCGCCGCCACCGGGACGCTGGACGAGGCCCGGGTCGAGGCGTTCGCCGGGCGGCTGTTCGAGCTGTACACCGGCGGGATGCTGACGTTCATGGTCGACATCGGGCACCGGACCGGCCTGTTCGCCGCCGCCGCGGCCGGCCCCGCGACCAGCGCCGAGCTGGCCGGGCGGGCCGACCTCCAGGAGCGGTACGTGCGCGAGTGGCTGGGGGCCATGGTCACCGGCGGCATCGTCGAGCACGACCCGGCGACCGGGACCTACCGGCTGCCGCCCGAGCACGCCGCCTGCCTCACCGGGACGGGCTCGTCCAACCTGGCGGCGTTCAGCCGGCTCGACACCCACCTGGCCAAGCACGTCGACGCGGTCGCGCTGGCCTTCCGGGAGGGCGGCGGCGTGCCCTATGCCGCGTTCCGTCCCGAGTTCACCGACGTGATGGACGCCCTCGGCCGCGGCACCTTCGACGAGCTGCTGGTCGATGCCTACCTGCCGCTGGTCCCCGGGCTGGATGCCCGGCTGGCCGCCGGCGCCCGGGTGGCCGACGTCGGCTGCGGCACCGGGCGCGCGATGGTGCTCCTGGCCGCCGCCTACCCGGCCTCGACGTTCATCGGCTACGACCTGGCCGACGACGCGGTCGCCCGGGCCAGGTCCGAGGCGGCCGCGGCCGGGCTGGCCAACGCCCGGTTCGAGGTCCGCGACGCCGCCGGCCTGACCGTCGAGCGGCCCCTCGACGTGGTGTTCGTGTTCGACGCCATCCACGACCAGGTGGACCCGGCCGCGGTGCTGGGGCGGATCCACGCGGCGCTGGCGCCCGGCGGGACCTTCGTCATGGTCGAGCCCCGGGTCTCCAGCGACCTGGCCGGGAACCTCGCCAACCCGCTGGCGCCGATGCTCTACTCGGTGAGCACGCTGCACTGCCTGACCGTGTCGCTGGCCGGCGGCGGGGCCGGGCTGGGCGCGGCCTGGGGCGAGGAGCTGGCCCGGTCCATGCTCGCCGACGCCGGCTTCGGCGACGTGGTCGTCCACGAGGCGCCGGGCGACCCGCTCAACGCCGTGTTCGTGGCCTCCAAGCCCGGGGCCTGACGGCGTCGGGCTCGACGGCTCAGGCCGGGGCCGCCGGGCCGGCCGACCTGGCCTCGACCTGCACCCCGACCTGGCGCTTGAGCCGGCCCAGGATGGCCGAGATGCCGCGCAGGCGCAGGGGCGAGATCACCCGGTCCAGGCCGAGGGCGGTGTAGAAGCCGTTGGGCACGGCCAGGACCTCGGCCGCGGTGGCCCCGTTGAGGCCCTCGGACAGGATCCCGGCGAACCCGCGGGTGGTCGGCGCCTCCGGCGGGGCGTCGAAGTGGATGGTCACCCGCTCGCCCTCGCCCAGCTCGGTGGCCAGGAAGAACGGGGTCTGGCACTCCGGCACCTGCTCCATCGCGTCGCGGTGGCCGGCCAGGCGCTCGGGCAGCGGCGGCACCCGCCGCGAGTAGTCCAGCAGCGCCTCCAGGCGCAGCTCGGCCGGGAGGTCGGCGAACTCCTCGACGATCTCGGCGAGCCGGGCCGGCATGGCCATCGGCTAGCCGACCGCCTTGAGCCGGGGGTCGGGGCCGGGCTCGCTGGAGCGCTCGATCGGCACCCGCACCGAGTTGCCCCACTCGACCCAGGAGCCGTCGTAGTTGCGCACCCGCTGGTAGCCGAGGAGCTGGCTGAGCACGAACCAGGTGTGGCTGGAGCGCTCGCCGATGCGGCAGTAGGCGACGATGTCGTCGCCGGCGGCGAGGCCGAGCTCGCCCTCGTAGATGGCCCGCAGCTCGTCGGCCGACTTGAAGGTGCCGTCCTCGTTGGCCGCCCGCTTCCAGGGCACGTTGGCCGCGCCGGGGATGTGGCCGCCGCGCAGGGCCCCCTCCTGGGGGTAGTCGGGCATGGCCAGCAGCTC
>CALGFH010000174.1 GCA_937881255.1 uncultured Actinomycetes bacterium | reverse complement strand
GGGCGTTGTCGGCTTCTGTCAGCGGGTGCGACCCCGGCTGGTCGGGACCCTCGGGCTGCTGTGCGGGGACCGGGACGTGGGCGAGGAGCTGGCGCAGGAGACGCTGGCCAGGGTGTGGTTGCGCTGGGGGCGGGTGCGGGAGCTGGATGAGGCGCTGGCCACGGCGTGGGCCTATCGGGTGGGGATCAACCTGGCCAACTCGTGGCTGCGGCGGCGGGTGGCGGAGCGGCGGGCGCGGGACCGGCTGGCGGCTCGAGGGGGCGGGGCGCGGCGCGATCCCGACCCGGCGGATGCGGTCGCGGTGCGGCAGGCGGTGGCCGCGCTGCCGCGGCGGCAGCGGACGGCGCTGGTGCTGCGCTACTACGCCGACCTGCCCGTGTCCGAGGTGGCCGGGCTGATGGGGTGTGCCCCGGGGACGGTGAAGTCGCTCACCAGCAAGGCGCTGGACGCGATGCGGCGGGTCGAGGGCATGCAGGTCGCCGAGGAGGTCACCGATGGTCCCTGACATCCGAGAGCGGCTCCGCCGGGCCGCGCAGGAGCCGCGGGGCGACCTGGACACGGCGGCCCTACGGCGGCGGGTGGGGCAGCTCCGGCGGCGCCGCGTCGGGGGCGCGGTGGCCGGGGTCGCGCTGCTGGTGCTGCTGGTGCCGCTGGGCCAGGCCGGGCTGGAGCGGCTGCGCGAGCCGGCCGGCGTGGTCGACCGGCCTCCCGGGCCGGCGGCGACCACGCCGGGCCCGCCGGCCACCTCGACCACCACCGCCCCGACCGCGACCACGGCGACCCCTCGCGCGGCCAGGCCCGCTCCCCTGGGCACGCCGGAGCAGGCCCTCCGCGCCCTGGCGCGGCTGCCCAAGGGATGGACCGCGCTTCCCAAGCCGCCGAGGCCCCGCAACGACGGGACCTCCCTGTGGATCGGCAACGGCCTGTTCTTCTGGGGCGGCCAGTCGTGGTCGGGCGGCAGCCACGCCACCGGCTGGCTGTTCGACCCGGTGGCGCGCAGGTGGCATGCGATCTCTCCGGCACCGCTGGCCGGGAGGTCGGCGGCCGCCGCCGTCTGGACCGGCGACGAGGTGCTGGTCTGGGGCGGGTCCGTCACAGGCCAACGCCGGGTCGATGACGGCGCCGCCTACGATCCCGCGACCGACACCTGGCGCACGCTGCCGGCCGCGCCGCTGTCGGCTCGGGCGCCGGTGGCGACGGTGTGGACCGGGACCGAGATGGTCGTCTGGGGAAGCATCAGCAGGGACCAGCCCGCCGTCCGCGACGGGGCCGCCTTCGACCCCCGGGCCAACCGGTGGCGGACGATCGCGGCCGCGCCGGTCGCCCTCAACGATGCCGGGTGGACGGCACCGAGCACGGTCTGGACGGGGCGGGAGATGGTGGTGATCGGGTCGCTCCTTGACGGCAACAACGTCTCGACGCGACCCGATGCCACCGGGCTGGCCTACGACCCCGCGGCCGACACCTGGCGCACCCTCCCTCCCGTGCGGCTCTCGCCCCAGGCCTCGTCCGCCGCCTGGACCGGCAGCGAGGTGATGGCGACGGACTACGACCTGCGCGCGGTCCTCTACGACCCCGGGCGGAACGCCTGGCGCCGGCTGCCTCGTATCCCGATCCAGGAGTGCGAGGGCTCCCCGGTCGTCGCCGCCAACGGCCGTGTGGCGCTGGTCCGGGGCTGCGGCCACGCCCTGTGGGACCTCGAGGCCGGGCGCTGGGTCAAGGTCCGGGACGCGCCCCGGAACGGCCAGGGCAAGATGGTCGCCGCCGGCCCGGTGTTCCTGATCGCCGGGGCGAGCCACGAGTCGAGCGCCAACGGCCTGGTCGCCTACCACCCCTGAGCGCAACGGGCGATGGGGCTGCCGGGTGGGCGCGGCAGCCCCATCGGGCCGGTGCGGCGGGATCAGGTCAGGTGGTGACCGGGGTCTTGCGGGTCTTGCGCCGCTCGGACAGGGCGTCCAGCGAGAGGGCCAGGACCGCGGCCGCGGCCAGGGCGGCAAGCAGGGCGACGGGCGTCCCGGGCTCGGCGGGCCGCGCGGGGACGGCGGCCGGCCGGACCCGGGTGGACTCGTAGTACCAGCGGCGCTGCTGGGCCAGCGACGACCCCTCGGCCGCCGAGGCGGACTGGACCTGCGAGGCGCGTTCGCCCGCCCGGAACCGCTGCACGGCCTGGTCGGGAGCGGCGGCCTGGGCCTGCGACGACCGCTCGCCGGCCCGGAACTGCTGGACCGCCTGGTCGTGGCTGACGGGCTGGCCCAGCGTGGACCGCTCGCCGGCCCGGAACTGCTGGACGGCCTGGTCGGAGGCGGTGGGCTCCTGGGCGACGGCGGCCGTCGCCGAGCTCATGACGGCCAGCATGGCGCCGAGCACGAGCGTCCGCGTGAGCTTCGGCATGGTTCCTCCTTGGTCGGGGGGTGGATCCCCTGTGCTGTTGGAACGGAGCCTGCGCGCGGCCGCTGACAGTTGGCTGACAGCTCCCGGCGGGGGCGGTTGTCCCCTCGCCTTCCGGGGCGGGAGAATGCCGCGGGGGCGCACCAACTCGCCGCCCTGGAGGAGCGATGGAGGTTCGCCTCCTGGGTCCGCTGGAGCTGGCGGACGGCGGGCGGTCGATCGCGTACGGGGGAGCCCGCCAGCGGGCCGTGCTCGCCCTGCTGGTGCTGCACGCCAACCAGGTCGTGGCCAGCGAGCGCGTGCTGATGGAGCTGTGGGGCGAGGACGCGCCCCCGGGGGCGGCCAACGCCCTCCAGGCGGCCGTGTCGCGGCTGCGCCGGGCCCTGCCCCAGGGGCGGCTGGTCACCAGGCCGCCCGGGTACCTGTTCCGGGCCGTCCCCGACGAGGTCGACCTGAGCCGGTTCGAGCGCCTGCTCGCCCAGGGTCGCCAGGCCCTGGCCGACGGGGCCGCCGCCGAGGCCGCCGACACCCTGGCCGAGGCGCTGGCCCTGTGGCGGGGGCCGGCCCTGGCCGACTTCCGCTACGAGCCGTTCGCCCAGGCCGAGATCGCCCGGCTGGAGGAGCTGCGGCTGGTCTGCGTCGAGGAGCGGGTCGAGGCCGACCTGGCCCTCGGCGCCGGGGCCGAGCTGGTCGGCGAGCTCCAGCGCCTGGTCGCCGAGCAGCCGCTGCGCGAGCGGCTCCGCGGCCAGCTGATGCTCGCCCTGTACCGCGCCGGCCGCCAGGCCGAGGCCCTGGAGGCCTACCGCGAGGTCCGGGAGCTGCTGCTGGAGGAGCTCGGCCTGGAGCCGGCCCCGGCCCTTGGCGAGCTGGAGGGGGCCATCCTCCGCCACGACCCGGCCCTGCGGACGGCCCCGGCGCCGCCGCCGGTCGCCGCCGCCGCCGTGCCCGCCCGCAAGCCGGTGACGGTGCTCTGCGCCGAGCTGGAGGTCGCCTCGGGCGCGGGAACGGCCCTCGACCCGGAGGCGCTCCGGAACGTCCTGGAGCAGGCCCAGGCCATCCTCGGCGCCACCCTGGAGCGGCACGGCGGGCGGCTGTCGGCGGTGGTCGGCCGGCGCATCGTCGGGGTCTTCGGCGTCCCCACCCTGCACGAGGACGACGCCCTGCGGGCCGCCCAGGCGGCCCTGGCCGCCACGGGGGCGCTGGAGGCCGAGGCCGCCGCCCTGGAGGAGCGCGGGCTGACCCTGGCCACACGGGTCGGCCTGGCCACCGGGGAGGCGCTGGTCGGCGGCCCCGAGCCGGCGGGCTTCGCCGGCGACGCCGTCGGCCAGGCCGAGGAGCTGGCCCAGCGGGCGGCGCCGGGCGAGATCCTGGTCGGCGACCAGACCCGCCGCCTGGCCGCGGCCGCGCTGGAGGTCGAGCCGGCCGGCGACGGCCGGTTCCGGCTGCTGGCGGCCCCCATCGGCGCCCGGCCCCTGCCCGTCCGCCTGGACGCGCCGCTGGTCGGCCGGGACGAGGAGCTGGGGCGGCTCCGAGAGGGGCTGGGCCGGGCGGTCCGCGACGGCCGGCCGGTGCTGGCGACCGTCCTCGGCGAGGCCGGCATCGGCAAGTCCCGGCTGGCCCACGAGCTGGCCGCCCAGGTCGCGGCCGAGGCGGCGGTGCTGACGGGCCGGTGCCTGCCCTATGGCGACGGCATCACCTTCTGGCCCCTGCGCGAGCTGGTCGCCCAGGCCGGGGCGCCGGAGGGGACCCGCCAGGAGCTGGAGGCGCTGCTGGACGGCGAGGCCGACGCGGCCCGGGTGGCCGAGTGGCTGGCCGGGGCGCTCGGCCGGGGGGGTCCGGGGGACCGCCAGCCGACGCGGCCCGGGTGGCCGAGTGGCTGGCCGGGGCGCTCGGCCGGGGGGGGGTCCGGGGAACCGCCAGGGGGGTCCCCCGGTGGATCGGGGGGTCCGGGGGACCGCCAGGGTGGTCCCCCGGAGGATCGGGGTGGGACGCTGGCCGCTCCCGAGATCTTCTGGGCGACCCGCCGGCTGCTGGAGACGCTGGCCCGCCGGCGCCCGCTGGTGGTGGTCCTTGAGGACCTGCACTGGGCCGAGCCCACCTTCCTCGACCTGGCCGAGGCCGTGGCCACCCAGGCCAGGCAGGGGATGCTCCTGGTCTGCCTGGCCCGCCCCGAGCTGCTGGAGCGGCGGCCTGGCCTGGCCGCCGGGGCGATCCGGGTCGAGCTGGGGCCGCTGGCCGAGGAGGACGCCGGCGCGCTGCTGGGGGCGCTGGCCGGGGCGCCGCCCGAGGCCAGCCGGCGGCTGCTCGAGGTCGCCGCCGGCAACCCGCTGTTCCTGGAGCAGCTGGCCGCCTCCCTTGGCGAGCAGCACTGGGGCGAGGACGAGCCCCAGCTGCCGGCCACCATCCAGGCCCTGCTGGCCGCCCGGCTGGAGCTGCTCGGCCCGGGCGAGCGGGCGGTGCTGTGGCGGGCGGCCGTGATCGGCCGCGACTTCACCCGCGAGGCCGTGGCCGAGCTGCTGCCGGCCGAGGGCCGCGGCCCGCTCGGGCGCCACCTGCGGGCCCTGGCCGCCAAGGGGCTGGTCGAGGCGCCACCGCCCGGCCCCGGCACCCCCGGGCGGTTCCACTTCCACCACCTGCTGGTGCAGCAGGCGGCCTACCGGGCCATCCCCAAGTCGCACCGGGCCGAGCTCCATCAGCGCTTCGCCGGCTGGTCCGATGGCCAGGGCGCCGAGGACGAGATCGTCGGCTACCACCTGGAGCAGGCGGTCCGCTACCGGCGCGAGCTGGGGCCGGTGGACGAGGAGGTCCGGGCCCTGGCCCGGCGGGGCGCCGGCCACCTGGAGGCGGCCGGGACCAGGGCCCATGCCCGCGGCGACGTCCCGGCCGCGGTGCGCCTGCTCCAGCGGGCGGCCTCGCTGCTCCCGGCCGGCGACCCGGCCCGGGCCAGGGCCCAGACCGGCCTGGGCGCGGCCCTGATGGAGGCGGGCCGGCTCGACCAGGCCGGCCAGGCCCTGGCCGAGGCCGAGGCGATCGCCGGGGCCGCCGGCGACCAGCGGCTGGCCGCCCGGGCCCGGGTCCAGCGGCTGCTGCTGGGCCTGCAGGTCGACATGGGCGGCGCCGCCGCCGAGGTCGGCCAGGCCCTCCCCGGCCTCCTGGCGACGTTCGAGCGGGCCGGCGACGAGGTCGGCCGCTGCCAGGCCTGGCGGCTGCGGGCGGCCGTGCACTGGCTGCAGGCCGACTCGGCCGCCGCCGAGGACGCCTGGCGCCAGGCGGCCGTCCACGCCCGCCGGGCCGGGGACGAGCGGCAGCTCACCGAGGTGCTCGGCTGGCTGGCCTCGGCCGCCCTGTGGGGCCCGGCCCCGGCCCCCGAGGCCATCGGCCGCTGCGAGCGGTATCTGGAGGAGGTCGGCAGCCACCAGACCGGCGAGGCGGTGATCCTCAACCACCTGGCCGGCCTGTACGCCATGCAGGACCGGGTCGCCGAGGCGCGGGAGCTGCTGGCCAGGGGCATGGCCGCCTTCGAGGAGCTGGGCGTGACCATGACCTCGTCGGTCACCCACCCGGCCAGCTTCGTGGCCATGCTGGCCGGGGACGCGGCCACCGCCGAGGCGCACCTGCGCCGCGACTACGAGGGGCTGGAGGCGATGGGCGAGAAGGGCTACCTGGCCACCACCGCGGCCTTCCTGGCCCAGGCGATCGCCGCCCAGGGCCGCCTGGAGGAGGCCGAGCGCTTCATCGAGGTCAGCCGGGAGGCGGCCGGCGAGGACGACCTCTCGGCCCAGATGGTCTGGCAGGGCCTCCAGGCCAGGATCCTGGCCTCCCGCGGGCAGCTCGGGGAGGCCGAGGAGCTGGCCCGCTCGGCGGTCGCCCTGGCGGCCCGGACCGACTTCCTCAACCAGCACGGCGACGCCCTGCTCGAGCTGGCCGTGGTGCTCGAGCAGGCCGGCCGGACCGCCGAGGCCCGGGCCGCGATCGAGCAGGCCCTCGACCGCTACGGGCGCAAGGGCAACCTGGTCGCCGCCGCCGGGGCCCGCCGGCGCCTGGAGCGGCTCACCCCCGGCTGAGCGGGGTCAGCGGCTGGCCGGGGCTGGCTCGTTGCGCCAGCGGTGCCAGAGGGCGGCGTACGGGCCGTCGGCCGCGACCAGCTCGTCGTGGGTGCCGAGCTCGGTGACGCGGCCGTCCTCGACCACCGCGACCCGGTCGGCGTCATGGGCGGTGTGGAGGCGGTGGGCGATGGCGACCACGGTGCGGCCGGCCAGGACCGCCGACAGGGACCGCTCCAGGTGGCGGGCGGCCCGTGGGTCGAGCAGCGAGGTCGCCTCGTCCAGGACCAGGGTGTGGGGGTCGGCCAGGACCAGGCGGGCCAGGGCGACCTGCTGGGCCTGGGCCGACGTCAGGCTGTGGGCGCCCGCGCCGACGGTCGTGTCCAGGCCGTCGGGCAGGGCCTCGGCCCAGCCGAGGGCGTCGACCGCCTCCAGGGCCGAGCGCAGGGCGGCGTCGCCGGCGTCGGGGCGGGCCAGGGCCAGGTTGTCGCGCAGGCTGCCGGCGAAGACGTGCTGCTCCTGGGTGACCAGGACGACGTGGCCGCGGAGCTGGTCGAGGGGCAGCTCGACCAGGCCGACCCCGCCGACGGTGACCGACCCGGCCCGGGGGGCGTTGACCCCGGCCAGCAGTCGGCCGAGGGTCGACTTGCCGGCGCCGCTGGGGCCGACCATGGCCAGCCGCTCCCCTTCCCGGAGGTCGAGGTCGACCCCGTGGAGGACGTCCCGGCCCGGGGTGTAGGCGAAGCGGACGTCGCGGGCGGCCAGCCGCTCCGAGGCCGGCCGGCGGCCGGTGGCCTGGCGGTCGGCCGGGACGTGGGCGACCCCGAGCAGGCGGGCGAAGGCGGTCGTGCCCACCTGGAGCTCGTCCAGCCAGGAGAGCAGGATGTCGATCGGCTCGACCAGCTGGCGCATGTAGAGGGCGACGGCGGTGACCTGGCCGACGGTGGCCAGCCCGCGGGCGTGGAGCAGGCCGCCGGCCAGGACCGCGGTCGCCACCGGGACCAGGTAGGCGCCCTCGATCACCGGGAACCAGACCGTCCGCAGGAACAGGGTGTAGCGCTCGGCCAGGTAGGAGCGGCTGATGTCGTCGTCGGTGCGCCGGATCCGGCGCTCCTGGAGCCGCAGCGCCTCCACGGTCCGGCCGCCCTCGACCGTCTCGGCGACGCCGCCGGTCAGCCGCGACCAGGCGGCCATCTCGCGCCGGTAGCCATCCGGGGCCCGGCGCAGGTACCAGCGGGTCGAGAGCCACAGCAGCGGCACCACGACCAGGACCGACGGCAGCGTGATCCAGGGCGACACGGCGACCGCGGCGGCGATCGTCAGGATGGTGGTGACGGTCGCGATCAGGGTCTCGGGCACGCCGAAGCGGACCACCTCCGCGACGTGCTCGACGTCGCTGGTGGAGCGGGCGATCAGGTCGCCGGTGCCGGCCGCCTCGACCGTGCCCAGGGGCAGGCCGAGCACGCCGTCCAGGAACTCCTCGCGCAGCTCGGCCAGGACCAGCTCGCCCAGGGCGTAGGAGGCCAGCCGGGCCACCCGGACCAGCACCACCTGGGCGACCAGGGCGGCCAGCACGGCCAGGGCGATCTGGTCGACCCGCCCGGCGGTGGTGCCGCCGCTCACCTCGTCGACCAGCAGCCCGAGCAGGGCCGGGCCGGCCAGGCCGGCCAGCGCGGCCGCGGCGTGCAGCCCGGCCGCCAGGGCCAGGCGGCCACGGTGGCGCCGGGCCAGCGCCCGGGCCCGGGCCCGGACCTGGGCGCTGGTCGCCACCGGCAGCCCGCCCGGCGGGGTGGCGGGTGCGGCGGTGCTCATGGCTCCTCCCCTCGGGTGACGACCGCGCGGTAGCGCGGCTCGGTGTCCAGCAGGTCGCGGTGGGTGCCCTGGGCCACCACCCGGCCGCCGGCCACCAGCGCGACCTTGTCGGCCCGGTCCAGCAGCAGCGGGCTGGTGGTGCAGACCACCGTGGCCCGGCCGGCGCGGGCCGCGGCCAGGCCGTCGGCGATGCGGGCCTCGGTGTGGGCGTCGACGGCGCTGGTCGGCTCGACCAGGATCAGCACCTCGGGGTCGGCGACCAGGGCCCTGGCCAGGACCAGGCGCTGGCGCTGGCCGCCCGAGAACGACCGCCCGCGCTCGTCCACCTCGGTGGCCAGCCCGTCGGGCAGCGCCTCGACCACGTCGCTGGCCGAGGCGGTGGCGACCGCGGCCAGCACCCGCTCGGGCGGGGCGGTGCCGGTCGGGTCGAGCTCGGTGCCAAGGGGTCCGGTGAACAGGCGTGGGTCGTGCTCGCTGACCAGCACCCGGCGCCGCACGACCTCCAGCGGCAGGTCGCGCAGGGCGACTTTGCCCAGGCGGACCTCGCCGCCGTCGGCGAACCGGCCCAGCCGGTCGGCGATGGCGACCGCCTCCTCGGGGACGCCGGCCACGATCGCGGTGAGCTGCCCGGGCTCGACCACCAGGCCGCTCTGGCCGTCGGCCAGGGGGGCGCCGGCCGGCGGCTCCTCGGCCGAGGTCCCGGAGAGGAGCTCCGGCTCCAGGGCCAGCACCTGCACGGCCCGGCGGGCCCCGACCAGGGCCCGGGTGAACTTGTCGGCGGCCTCGGTCACCGTGCGCACGGGCAGGACCAGGAAGGCCGCGTAGCCGTAGAAGGCGATCAGCTCGCCCACGCTGACCTGCCCGGCCACGGCCAGGCGGGCCCCCAGCCAGGTGACCGCGACGACGAAGACGCCCGGCAGGGCGACCTCGGCCGCGTCCAGCAGCGACTGCACCCGGGCCGCGGCCAGCCCGGCCGCCCGCACCTCCTGGGAGGCGGCCGCGTAGCGCTTGGAGAACGCCTCCTCGCCGCCGATGCCGCGCAGCACCCGCAGGCCGCTGACGGTGTCGGCCCCGACGGTGGTCAGCTCGCCGACCAGCTCACGGTGGCGGGTCCGGCGCCGGTGCAGCGGGCGCAGCAGCGGCCCGACCCCGGCCGTGAGCAGCGGCACCCCGGCCACCACCAGCAGGCCGAGGGTGGTCGAGGCGCGCAGCAGCAGCACGGCCACGATCACGAAGGAGACCAGCGCGCCGGCCAGCCGGGCGACGATGTCCATGGCCCCCCCGATGCGCTCGGCGTCATGGGAGCCGACGGCCGCGACCTCGCCGGTCGGGACCCGGCGGGGCAGCGAGCCGCCGAGCCGCACGGCCTGGCGGACCAGCAGCTGCTGGACCCGGTAGGAGGCGGTCAGCCAGTTGACCACCGCGGTGCGGTGGCGCAGGATCCCGGCGGCCGCGCTGACCAGCCCGGCCGCCAGGACCAGGGCCGACCCGCGCAGCAGCCCGGCGCGGTCGCCCTCGGCCACGCCCTGGTCGATGGCCCGCCCGACCAGGGCCGGCACGACCGCCAGGGCGCCCATCCAGACCACGCCGTAGGCGATCCCGAGGGCGAGCGTGCCAAGCTGCCCGCGCGCCACCCACAGCAGAAAGCGGGCCGGCGAGCGCAGGTCGGGCGTGCCGGGGTGACCCAGCGGGAGCTCGCGCATCCCCCGACCGTACCGGCGCCGCCCGCCGGTGAGAACCGAACCAGCCGCGACGGCGCGAGGCCGGGCACCGGGCCCGGCCTCGCTGATGGTTGGGTGTCAGCAGGCGTTGACGGCCAGCCGCTCCTCGATCCGCTCGACGGTCCCGTCGGAGACGGACAGCGTGTAGTAGTAGGTGCCCTTGAGCTTGGCGTTGGCGGCCAGCCTGGTCAGCTGGGCCTCGCGGCTGTTGCCGGGCTCGCCGCAGGCGTCGCGCAGCTTGACCTCGAGGTCGCCGGCCAGGGGCAGGGTGCGCAGCCGTGGGTTCTCGTTGCGGACATAGGTGGTCAGGTACTTGGCGTCCGACGGCGAGGTGCCGTCGGCGACGGCGGCCTTGACGGCCTGGTCGTCGTGGAACACCTGGACGACGTCGACCACGATGCGGCCGCTGGCCACCTTGGTGATGTAGGCGGTGGTCTCGCCGTCGGGCAGGACCGGCGCGGCGGTCCCGGCCCCGGATCCCTGCGAGCCCGACCCGGTGCCGCCGGCGGTGCCGGTGGCGTCCTGACCCTGGGTCTCGGTCTCGGTCTTGGTCTGTCCCTGGTCGGTGGTGGCGTTCTGGTCCTCGGCGGCCGCCGCGGGCGTGGCCGAGGCCGGGGCCTGGCGGGCCACCGGCCGGGTGGCGATGGCCAGGCTGGTCCCGACGGCCAGGGCGAGCACGATGAGGGCGCTGGCCACCAGCACCAGCGTGCGACGACGGCGGCGGCCCTCGGACGACCCGGCCTGGGAGCTACCGGGATGCCTGTCCAGCGTAGGTGCCGACATGACAGCTCCTTATCTCTTGCGCCGCTGCGTGCAGCGCTGCAGCCTCAGGATGTGCCCGGTGGGTCACGAACCGGCACCTTGCTTGGTACGCTCCGAGCTCGGTCTTGTCACCGTTCGGCCACATCGGCCGGCCCGTGCCGGCCCCTGGCTCAGCCGAGCGAGCGGGTGGCGGCGTCGATCAGCCGCTGCAGCCGCAGCCCCCGGTTGACGTCCAGGGCCGGCGGGATCCCGCTGGCCACGGCGGCGGCGAACTCCCGCCGGAGGGTCGCCCCGGCCGCCTCGAGCTCGACCGCCGCCGACGCCCGGTCCGGCGGCCGCCGGTAGCCGAGCGACCCCGACGGCCCGTACAGCACGCACTCGAACACCGTCTCGGCCAACGGCAGGGTGAGCGACATCGAGAGCTCGCTCACCTGCCCGCCGGCATGGCGGCAGGTCAGCGAGACCCACCGCAGCGGGTCGCCGCGCCCCGACAGCTCCTCGATCGGCCCGACCGCCCCCTCCAGCAGGTCGAACAGGTGCGGCCCGACGTCCAGCAGCGCCCCGTGCCGGCGCCGCCACGGGGTCGAGAACGGGCTCTGGTCGAGCAGCGCCCCCGACAGCGACGCGCACCGCGCCCCCACCACCTCGAACCCCTCGGCCTCGGCCAGGAACGCCCGCCCCCGCGGCCCGTACCGGTTGGTCAGCACCATCTGCGACACCACCCCGGCCTCGCCGACCGCCGCCGCCAGCCCCTCGGCCGCGGCCACGGTCAGCGCCACCGGCTTGTCGAGCAGCAGGTGCTTCCCGGCCCTGGCCGCCGCCGTCGCCACCTCCGCCTGCACGTCCGGCGGCACCGCGAACGCCACCGCCTCGCAGACGTCCCACAGCTCCTCCAGGCTCCCCACCGCCCGGCTCCCATGCGCCTCGGCCAGCGCCCGCGCCGCCTCCGGCCGCCGCGCCCACACCCCCGCCAGCGTCGTCTCCGGCCCCCCGGCCAGCATCGGCGCATGCAGCATCCCCGCCCACGGGCCCGCCCCCACCAGCCCCACCGCAACCCCGCGCACCGCCACCACCCTCCCGCTCGCTTCCCCCCAATCTCTCACGGACCCGCCTGATACCCTCGCCCGAGCACCAAGCGGGTGTAGCTCAATGGCAGAGCACAAGCCTTCCAAGCTCGTGACGCGGGTTCGATTCCCGTCACCCGCTCCAAGGGCCGAGGCGAGCTGTGACCGAACGCCGCCTCAAGGCCGACCCTGCGGGCTGCCTGATCCAGAGGAGCGCCGTCGCCGCTGGGTGCGAGGCGGCACCGGTGTGCGATCGGTGGGCTGCCCGGGAGTGGGCGCCGGAAGCTGGGCGAAGATCTCCAGTCCGCGGTCGTTCTTCCCGTCGGGGGACAGATCCTCCCACCCCTCGATCTCGGTGAGCGTGCGCTCGGCCC
>CALGFH010000173.1 GCA_937881255.1 uncultured Actinomycetes bacterium | reverse complement strand
ATCGGGGCTGTTCAGCGCGGGGTCGGACGAGGGACGGACGAGCGGACGAGCGGACGGGACCCACGGGGAGACGGGCGGACAGGGCGGGCGGTGGACTGGACGGGCTGGGTCGGGATCGGGCTGGGTGTGGGTGGCGTCGCCATCCTCGCCTGGACCGCGCGCACGCGCACCCCGGGCGGCGACGGGTGGACCTTCGAGGCGTATGAGGCGGGGTGGCGGGAGGCGCACCTGCTGGGGGAGGAGGCGCGGCCGGGGGGACGGTTGGCCGCCAGGTACCTGCGGCTGCCGTATGTGGTGGGGGCGCCGTTGGCCAGGGCGGGGGTCGATCCCGACCTGGTCACCCTGGCCGCGCTCTGGGTGGCGCTGGTGGCGGGGTGGACGGCGACGCTCGGGCCGGGGTGGGCGGCGGTGGCGGGGGCGCTCACGCTGGTGGCCGGGATCGCCGACTCGGTGGACGGGGCGGTGGCGGTGATGCAGCGGCGGACCAGCACCTTCGGGTTCGTGTGGGACTCGACCGCCGACCGGCTGGCCGACCTGGCCGTGATCGCCGGGCCGGTGGTCCTGGTCGCGACCGAGGCCGACCCCGGCTGGGGGGCGGCGGCGGCGGCCACCGGGACGGCCGCGGCCGGGCTGCTGCTGCTGCTCGAGTACGTCCGCGCCCGGGCCCAGGCCGGTCAGGTGGCGGCCGCCTGGACGCTGGCCACCCCGGGCGAGCGGCCGACCCGGGTGATCGTGCTCGGCCTGGCCGGCCTGGCCGTCGGCGCGGCCCAGCTGGGCGGCGAAGGCCTGGCCGGGGCGGCCCTCGACCTCGGCTACCCCCTGGCCCTGGCCGCCCTGGCCCTGCTCGAGGCGGCCGGCTGCGTGCAGCTCCTGCTGGCCGTCCGCCACGCCACCTCGCGGCTGCGGTAGGCTCCCGGGTCTCAGGAGGCGCGAACGCCCAGAACCCCATATCCTCGAATCGACATGCTGGAATCGATCAAGCAACCTGGCGACCTACGGCAGCTCAGCGACGACCAGCTGGTGGAGCTGGCCGCCGAGATCCGGGACTTCCTGGTCCGGGCGGTGGCCGTCCGCGGCGGGCACCTCGGCCCCAACCTCGGCGTCGTCGAGCTCACCATCGCCCTGCACCGGGCCCTCGACTCGCCGGTCGACCGGATCGTCTGGGACACCGGCCACCAGGCCTACGTGCACAAGCTGCTCACCGGCCGCCAGGACGACTTCGCCAACCTGCGCACCCTCGGCGGCCTCTCCGGCTACCCGTCGCGGTCCGAGAGCCCCCACGACGTGATCGAGAACTCCCACGCCTCGACCGCCCTCGGCTACGCCCTCGGCCTGGCCGAGGCCCGGCGGGCGGGCCAGGGCGACGGCCGGGTGGTCGCGGTGGTCGGCGACGGCTCGCTCACCGGCGGGGTCGCGCTGGAGGCGCTCAACCTGATCGGCCACCGCAAGCCCGACCTGCTGGTGATCCTCAACGACAACGGCCGCAGCTACGCCCCGACCGTCGGCGGCCTGGCCGGCCACCTGGCCCCGTTCCGGCTCCACCCCGGCTACGAGACCCTGAAGAAGGGCGTCGAGGAGACCCTTGGCCGGGTGCCGCTGGTCGGCGAGGGCATGGTCGAGGCGGCCAAGCGGGTCAAGGAGGGGGCCAAGGCCCTGGTCGCCCCCCGGGTGGTCTTCGAGGACCTGGGCTGGCAGTACGCCGGCCCGGTTGACGGCCACGACCTGGCCGCCCTGGAGAAGGCCATCGACCACGCCAAGCGGGTCCCCGGCCCGGTCCTGCTGCATGTGATCACCCAGAAGGGCCGCGGCTACCCGCCGGCCGAGGAGCACGAGGAGGACAACCTCCACTCGCTCGGCGCCTTCGACCCGGAGACCGGGCGGGCCCTGCCCAAGTCGGGCGACGAGGTCGGCTTCACCGACGTGTTCGGCCAGGCCCTGCTGGACGAGGCCCGCCGCCACCCGGAGCTGGTGGCCATCTCGGCGGCCATGCTCGGCCCGACCAAGCTGACGGTGATGCAGCGGGAGTTCCCCGAGCGGGTCTACGACGTCGGCATCGCCGAGCAGGTCGGGGTGACCATGGCCGCCGGCATGGCCCTGCAGGGGCTGCGGCCGGTCTGCGCCATCTACTCGACCTTCCTCCAGCGGGCCTTCGACCAGGTGATGATGGACGTCGCCCTGCACCGGCTGCCGGTGATCTTCGTGCTCGACCGCTCCGGCATCACCGGCGAGGACGGCTCCTCCCACCACGGCGTCTACGACGTCACCTGGCTGCGGGAGATCCCCAACCTGGTCATCGCCTCGCCCCGCGACGGCAACGAGCTGCGCCGGGCCCTGGCCACCGCGGTGGCCCACACCGCCGGGCCGTTCGCCATCCGGTTCCCCCGCTCGACCACGCCCAAGCTCACCGTCTCGGGCCCGGTCCGCAAGATGAAGCTGGGCGCCTGGGACGTCCGCACCCGCGGCAAGGACGTGCTCCTGCTCGGCCTGGGCAAGCTGGCCGTGACCTGCGAGGAGGCGACCCGGCTGCTGAAGCAGGACGGGATCAGCGTGACCCTGGCCGACCCCCGCTGGGTCAAGCCGCTCGACCCGCGCCTGGGCGCCGTGGCCGGCGCCCACCGGCTGGTCGCCACCGTCGAGGACAACGTGCTCGCCGGCGGGTTCGGCTCGGCCGTGGCCGAGGTCCTGGCCGACGAGGAGGTGGCCACCCCGCTGCTGCGCCTGGGCATCCCCGACCAGTTCCTGCCCCACGGCAAGCGCGAGATTCTCCTGGCCGAGCTGGGCCTGGACGCTGTCGGCATCGCCGAACGGGTCCGCAAGGCCCTCCACCGCCTCGAGCCCTGACCGGCCTCACATCCTGGCCAGCAGCCCGAGCAGGGCCGCGGCCACCTCGCCGGGGTCGGCCAGCGGGTGGAAGTGGCCCGCGTCGAGGGAAGCGGTCGGCCAGCCCCTGGCCGCGGCCGCCACGGCCCAGTGGTCGTAGGCCGCCGACAGCCGCAGGAACCCGCAGGGCGCGTCCGGCCAGCCCGGAGCTGGTGGCAGCGGCTCGGTGAAGAAGGCCAGGTCCCGGGGCCGCAGCGACCCGATCAGGGCCGCCCGGGCGGCCGGGCCGGGGACCAGCGGGGCCAGCGCGGCGTCGTCCCACTCCGGGAACCTCCCGCCCCGCTCCAGCTCGGCCCGGAACGCCGCCGCCATCTCTTGGTCCTCGGCGGCCAGCAGCTCCAGCCGGGTCGCCCCGTCCCGGGGCAGCCCGGCGTCGCAGAACAGGTAGCCGCCGGCGGGCCGGTCCGCGGCCGCCAGGCCGGCCCCGACCGCGCCCAGCAGCGGCCCGGCCCCGCTGTGGCCGACCAGCACCAGCGGTCCCGGCGGATCGGCGGCCAGGGTCCCGGCGACCGCCTCGTCCACGTACCGCCGGGCGAACGGCGGCCGGTCATCGCCGCCCACCGCCACCGCGACCGCCCCGGCCCCGGCCCGTCCCAGAGCCTCGGGGAGCGTCCCCCAGCTGGCCACCCCGACCAGCGGGCTGTGCAGCAGCACCAGCGTCCCGGCGTCCACATCCGGGAGCCTACGGGACCGAGCGCAGGAAGGCTCGCACCTCGTCGTTGAACCGCTCGGGGGCCTCCATGTTGGCCGCGTGCCCGACCCCGGGCATGATCCGCAGTCGCGACCCGGGGATCATCCGGTGCAGCTCGGCGGCGACCGTCCCCAGCGGGGAGCGCCGGTCGGCGTCGCCGTACAGCAGCAGGGTCGGCACCCGGATGCCGGGCAGGACGTCGCGCAGGTCGGCGTCGGCGAAGCTGCGGGTCATCGCCCGCATCCCGGCCGGGCGGACGTCCAGCATGATCGCCGCCGCCTCCTCCAGCAGCTCCGGCGGGGCCGATTCGGTGAACAGCCCGGGCAGGTAGCCGCGGATCCACTGCTCGGGCGGCAGCCCGGCCTCGCGGTCGGCCCGCTCCACCCGCTCCCGCACGACCTCGGGCGGCAGCGACCCCTTCCAGCCGGCATAGGCCGACGCCAGCACCAGCGACCGCGGCAGCCCCGGGTGCCGCCGGTACAGCTCCAGGGCCAGGCCGCCACCGAACGACAGCCCGAGCACGTGCGGCCGCTCGATCCCGAGCGCGGCCACGAACCCGGCCAGGCAGTCGGCGAAGTCGGCCAGCCGGAACGTCGCCGGCGGGTCGTCCGACTCCCCGCACCCGGGCGCGTCCCAGGCGACCACGGTGAGCTCGCCGCCCAGCCCCTCCAGCTGCCGCCGCCAGTCCCGGCTGTCCCCCAGGGCCCCGTGGACCAGCACCAGCACCGGCCCGCTCCCGGCCCGCCGGTACGCGACCCGCAGCCCGCCGACCTCAACCGTCTCCATAGCTGCTCCCTTCTCCCCCCCATCGGCGCCACAGGGCGATGGTGGTGGTGACCATGGCGAAGCCGAAGCCGAGGTCCTCGATGGGGGCGCAGACGATGCGGGGGCCGAGGATCTCGGCGGGGTCGTAGCTGACGATCGGGGGGCAGGTGAGGACCCCGTTCACCAGCAGCTGGAAGACGGCGACGATGGCCAGGGCGACCCAGTAGCGGAGGTCGCGGAACAGGCCGGTCCGGAGGACCAGCAGCTCGAGCAGGACCGTGAGGGCGATCCCGATGGCCGAGAAGAGGGTGTACTCGCGGATCACCGGGGGGCGTTCCCGGGGGTGCGGGCCGGGAGGAGGCGGACGACCGCCTGGTAGGTGAGGAGGGCGCAGGTCGGGACGACCACGAAGAAGACCAGCTCCTCCAGCGGCAGGCCGAGGAGCTCGATGCCGGTGGTGTAGCTGGAGCTGTAGGACCAGTGACCGCGGCGGATGGCCAGCCAGTCCCACAGGCTGAAGGCCAGGAACACCGGGACCAGGGCGGCCAGCCAGCGGCGGGTGCGGCGGTACACACCCGCCTTGAGGACCAGCTCCAGGGGCAGGGTGACCAGCAGGCAGGCGGCCATCAGGGCCAGGTAGGTGGCGCGCCCGAGCACCGGACCTCCTCCCACCCGAGCCCCCGCCGATGTCCCGGCCAAGGCAGTGGGCCGCCCACGGCCGCTGGCGGCCACGGGCGGCCCACCGACCACCGTCCAGATGTCCTAGCCAGGCAGGTCGACACCCTCGTAGTCGCGGCACTTGACGGACTGGTCGACCTGCTCGGTGGTGTCGGGCAGGTCGATCTTGCAGTTGCTCCGCTCATACTGGATGCCGGCCCAGAACGCGGCCAGGAGCAGCAGGATCGTGATGAGCAGCGAACCACCGCGGCGCATGCTGTCTCCTCTGAGGGTCGGCCAGGGGGTCGGAGCCTACTCCAACCGGGCTCACCCGCGGTGGCCGAAGTTCATGCCGGCGAACATCGCCTCGGTGCGCTCCATCGCCTTGGCGATCTCGGCCATGTCCTGGGCCACCTCGGTGTCGACCTGGGGGAACAGGAACTGGTTGAGGGGCTCGTTGGCCCCGACCTGGAGCCCGTACTCGTCCATGTACTCGCCGAGGGCGAACTCCCAGGTGAACAGGGCGATCGAGTCGTCGGCGGGCAGGTGCAGCCAGTAGGTGAGGTAGCGGTTGCGGGTCAGGGAGAAGGTCCGGGTGCCGTCCCGTTTCTCCTGGGCGGGGCGGAATCCGAGCAGCCCCAGCTCGTCCTCGAAGGCCATGTCAGGAGCATTCTCGCGGGCCGGGCCGGGATCCGCCAGCGCTGAGCTTCCGTGCAGTTGTGGGTCGGGCCTGCTTAGAATTCTCTGCCGGCCGGTATCCGCCGGGCGGCGACCGACCCTGGGACTGACCTTGGCCAGAAACACCGCCGACCTGGACGCCCTTGTCGGCCGGACGCTCGGCCGCCGCCGCTACGAGGTCGTCGCCCGCATCGCCCAGGGCGGCATGGCGATCGTCTACCGCGGCCACGACCGGCAGCTCGACCGGGTGGTCGCGATCAAGGTCCCCCGCCCGGAGTTCGCCCGCGACCGCGGCTTCTCCGAGCAGTTCCGGCGCGAGGCCCGCACGGCGGCCCGCCTGTCGCACCCCAACGTGGTCGCCGTCTACGACTCGGGCGAGGAGCGGGGCCTGCCCTGGATCGTGATGGAGCACATCAGCGGCCGGACCCTGCGCGACCTGCTCGACAGCCAGCGGCGCCTCAGCCCGGAGACCACCGCCGAGCTGCTCGGCCCGGTGGCCGACGCCCTCGACCACGCCCACCACGCCGGGGTGGTCCACCTCGACGTCAAGCCGGAGAACCTCCTCCTGACCAGCGAGACGGTCAAGGTGGCCGACTTCGGCCTGGTCAGGGCGGCCGCCCAGGGCGGCCACGGGCAGGCCCTGGCCGCCACCGTCCACTACTGCGCGCCCGAGGTGCTGCGGGGCGGGGTGGTCGACGGGCGGGCCGACGTCTACGCCCTCGGGGTGGTGGCCTGGGAGTGCGTCACCGGACGGCCGCCGTTCGAGGGCGACGCCCGCCAGGTCGTCCAGCAGCACCTCGGCGGCCGGGTGCCGCCGCCCTCGCGGGTGGCCGGCGGCATCCCCGAGCCGTTCGACGTGGCCGTGACCCGGGCCACCGACCCCGACCCGACCCGCCGCTACCTGCGCGCCTCGGACTTCGCGGCCGCCATCGGCGCCCCCCGCCGCCGGCGGGTCGACGAGGCGCTGCGGGCCACCACCCTCCTCCCCAGCGGCCCCGACACCACCGCCTCCTGGGCCGCCGCGGCCGGCGGCACCGCCGCCCCCGGCCAGGCCCCGCCCGGGGCCCCGGGGCCCGCCGGCGCGCCCACCACCGGATGGCCGCCGGAGGCCCGGGAAGCCTCCCGGGGCGCCGGTCCCGGGGCGGCGGAGACCCGGAGCCTGGACGGGTGGACGACGGTGGCGAGCGGGGCGACCCGGCTGCCGCCGGCCGCCCCGGCGCAGCGGCGGCCCCGGCCCACCACCGGGCGGGTGCCCAAGACCCGGGCCCGGCAGGCCAGGATCGGCAAGGGGCGGCTGCTGGCCGTGCTGCTCGTCGTCGGCCTGCTGGCCGCCGGGCTGCTGACCCGGGCGGGCGGCCTGCTCGGCGGGTCGGTGCGGGTGCCGGAGGTGGTCGGGCTGGAGGTGGCCGAGGCGACCCGGGACCTCCAGGGCCGGGGGCTGCGGGTCCAGGTCGGCGAGGCGGTCGCCTCCGACCACGTCCACGAGGGCCTGGTGGCCACCCAGTCGGTCGACGGCGGCGAGCGGGCCCGGCGCCGCGACACCGTGGTGCTGCAGCCGTCGCTCGGGATCACCCTGCCCGACCTGACCAAACGGCCGGCCGGCGCGGCCACCGGCCGGCTCGAAGATCTCCAAATCCCGTTCCGCAGGACGACCGACACCAGCCTCACCGTCCCCAAGGGCAGCGTGATCGCGACCCGGCCCGAGGGCGGCACGGTCCTCAAGGGCGGCAAGGTCGTCACCGTGGTGGTCAGCGCGGGCAAGCCCAAGGTCCCGGTCCCCGACGTCACCGGCCGGCGGGCCTCCTCCGCCGAGGACGTCCTCGCCGCCGCCAACCTCAAGGTGCGGCGCGAGCGGGTCTTCGACGACAACATCCCCGACGGCCGGGCGGTCGGCACCGACCCCGGCGCCGGGTCGGCGGTGCCCTGGGGCTCGACGGTCGTCCTGCGGGTCAGCAAGGGCCCCGACCTGGTCGAGGTGCCGCAGGTCGTCGGCCTCTCCAAGCGCGAGGCCGAGGAGCGCCTGGCCGCCGCCGGCCTGCGGGCCCGCTACGTGCTCCCGGTGGGCGGCCGGGTCGTCGACCAGAGCCCCGAACCCGGCGAGCAGGCCAGGCGCGGCAGCGAGGTCCGCCTCCTGCTCAACCTGTTCTGACGTGCGCATCGGCGCGCACGTGTCGGTGGCCGGCGGGCTGGCCAACGCGGTCGGCAACGCCAGCGACGTCGGCTGCGAGTCGCTGCAGGTGTTCGTGTCCAACGCCCGCGGCTGGGCCCCGCCCCCGGTCGACCCGGCGGGCGACCAGCGCTTCCGGGCCGGTGTGGCCGAGGCCGGGCTGGGCCCGCTGTTCGTCCACGCCCCCTACCTGGTCAACTTCGCCAGCGCCAGCCCGGTCACCAGGGAGCGGTCCCGCGAGGTGGTCGCGGCCACCCTGGCCAAGGCGGCGTCCATCGGCGCCGCCGGCGTGGTCGTCCACGCCGGCCAGGCCCTGGCCAGCGGCCGCGCCGCCGGCCTGGCCACCACCCGCGAGACCCTGCTGCCCCTGGCCGACGCCCTCGCCGGCCCCGACGACCCCGACCTGGTCCTGGAGCTGACCGCCGGCACCCGGGGCGCCCTGGCGGCCCGGTTCGAGGAGATGGCCGAGCTGCTGGCCGCCTGCGACCACCATCCCCGGCTCAAGGTCTGCATGGACACCTGCCACGCCCAGGCCGCCGGCTACGACCTGAGCGACCCCACCGGCGTCACCAAGGCCCTCGACGAGCTGTTCGCCACCCTCGGCGACCGGGTGGTCCTGGTCCATGCCAACGACTCCCGCGACCCGGTCGGCGCCGGCCGCGACCGCCACTGCCCCATCGGCACCGGCACCATCGGCGACCACGGCTTCGCCGCCATCCTCGCCCACCCCGCCCTGGCCACCCTCCCGGTCATCACCGAGACCACCGGCGACCCCACCCAGATGGCCACCGACCTCGCCCGCCTCAACCGCCTCCGCCCACCCCCGGGGGTGCAACAGGGTCGCGAGCCAGTTCCCTATCCCGCCCAGACGAGGCGCAGCAGCACGACGACGTCGCCGCCTAGCGGCACCCAGTAGGTCAGGAAGCCACGGCCGTTGGCGAAGACGACCGTGTACTCGTCCTGGCCTTCGACCACGACCAGGAACGCGAGGCTGGCCATCGTCGGGTCGACCCGTAGGACGGCCACGACGGCGCTGACATACCCCCGAAGCTCTCCAGGGGCGTCACGAAGCTCAGCGGCGAAGCGGTTGACCGCGAGGACCCTAAAGGCCAAGCTCGGCGGCCAGGTCGTCCCAGGCAACGAGGCCGGACTCGTCGCCCTCGGCGACCCTGGCCTTGACCGCCTCCCACTCGGCACGCTCCTCCGGCGAGACCGGTGGAACCTCGATCGAGTCGGGATTCGGCTGGCTGCTCATGGCGCTAAGCCTACCCTTCTCGCCGCCGCGCTCAAGCGCTCCCGACGACGCTGTGGATATTCATCCAACCCGTGGGACCGGGTCAGGGGCGGTTGGCCGGGTTGTGGCCGTCCCACTCGTCGAGGGGGGCGCAGTGCCAGGCCCAGCGGTCCTGGCGGGGCAGGCCGGGGAGGGCGATGCGGCCGTTGCACCAGAGCAGGGCCGGCCGGGGGTCGGCGTCGGGGGCCCAGGGGAACAGGCGGGTCAGGGTGGCCTTGACCAGGCCGTCCGATGGGGTGAAGGGGACGCCGAGGCCGCGGGCGGCGTCGTCGCTGTGGACCAGCAGCTCGTCGCAGGCCATGGCCGCGAACCCGGAGGCGTCGGCCTGGCCCATCGGGTGCCAGCCGCGGGCGCCCGGCGGGGTGGCGTCGACCACCCGGGCGAGCACGGTGGCGAAGGCGCCGACCGTCCTGATGAGGTCGGCATGGGCCGTCGCGGGCGGGACCCGCAGCTCCATGGTGTCGAGGCGCCGCTCCCCGGCGGCCAGGTCGGTGGCGTACCAGAGGATGGTCTCGGCCAGGTGGCCGGCCGCCTCGGCCACGGTCCAGTCCATCTCGGGGATGCGGCGCGCCCAGTCGCGGTCGGCGCCGCGCCGAGCAGGGCCTGGCAGGCCGCGGCCGCCTCGAGCACGTGCGCTCCCTCCATGGGGCCATCCTCGCCGACCCCGGCGACGGCCGCCACCGGCCTGACGGCGGCGGGTCGTAGGATCGTCGGGTCGTCCGGTCCACCAGGGGAGGTCGTCGTGGTCACCACCCGCCGGGGGGTCGGCGCCTACCGGTGGGAGCTGGCCATGGTGGCCGTCACCGCCGTCTGGGGGTCGACCTTCGTGCTGGTGCGCGACGCGGTCGCCCAGGTGCCGCCGTTCACCTTCATCGCCTACCGGTTCCTGGCCGCGGCCCTGCTGCTGGCGGCCATCCGCCCCCAGCTGGCCGGGAGCGGGCTGTGGGGCGCCGGCCAGCCCGGAGGCGGCAGGGGGCCGTCCGGGGCGCTGGCCGCGGGGGCGCTGATCGGGCTGGCCCTGTTCGCCGGCTACGGCTTCCAGACGGTCGGGCTGCAGTACACCAC
>CALGFH010000172.1 GCA_937881255.1 uncultured Actinomycetes bacterium | reverse complement strand
TCGAGGATGCGCAGGCCGATGGCCGGGTGCTCGCGCATCAGGGCCCACTCCTCGTCGGTCAGGGGCCCGGCCTTGTTGAGGACGGCATCTGGTACGCCGATCTTGCCCAGGTCGTGGAGCAGGAAGGCGTACTCAAGGCCGGGGGTGGCGGCCAGGTGCCCGCCCAGGGCCCGGCAGGCCGCGGTCCCGTAGGCGGTGACCCGGGTCAGGTGGCCGCCGGTGTAGGCGTCCTTGGCCTCGACGGCGCTGGCCAGGGCGCGGACCGTGGCCGTGTAGGCGAGCTCGACCGCGGCAAGGGCCTGGCGCAGCTCCTCGGCCCGCCGGCGCTCGGCCGAGAAGGTGGTGCGCAGGTCGTCGGCGTAGCGCAGGAGCTGGGAGTGGGCGGCGTCGGCCTGCTCCAGCTTGCGCGACCACAGCCGCAGGAAGCGCAGCCGGTCGACGGCCACCGCGGCCCCGATGGCCAGCAGCTCGACCGCGGCCAGGTCCTCGCCGGCGAACGGCCCGGCGGCCCGGCGCAGGGCCAGCACCCCGACCGCCCGCCCCTCGACCACCATCGCGCACCAGGCCTCGGTGTCGCCGGGCCCGGCGACCAGCGGCCGCCCCGCGCGATCGGGGCCAGCCGGGGCCACGGCGTCGGCGGCAAGGGTGCGGTCGCCGGGCCGGGTCCCGAGGCGTCCGCCCGGGCCGGTCACCCCCCAGCAGGGTCCGGGCACGAACCCGCCCGCCTCGAGCAGGACCACGCCCTCGACCGCCCCGGTGGCCTGGCAGGCGCGCTCCAGCAGGGCGGCGCCGGCCGTGGCCAGGTCCTCGCCGCCCGCCAGGACCCGGAACGGGGCCAGCAGCTCCTCGCCGACGCGAGGTGGCTGCGCTCGGGCCACGTGCTCTCCTCGTCTTGTTCGTCAGGTTCGAGACATTGAATCGTACTCGATCAGGTCCCGAACAGCCGGTCCCCGAAATCGCCCAGTCCGGGCACGATGTACGCCTGGTCGTTGAGGCGCTCGTCGACCGCCGCGGTGACCACGTCCAGCGACGGGTGCTCCTCCTCCAGCCGGCGGATGCCCTCGGGCGCGGCCACCACCGACAGCAGCGTGACCCTGGCCGGCCCGGCCCCGTACAGGCTGGCGCAGGCCGCCGCCGCCGACCCGCCGGTGGCCAGCATCGGGTCGAGCAGGAGCACGTAGCTGCCCCCGATGTCGGGCAGCTTGCTGTAGTAGGTCGAGGGCTGGAAGGTGGCGTGGTCCCGCTCCAGCCCCAGGTAGCCCACGGCCACCTCCGGGAACAGCTCGGTCACGGCCTCCAGCATGCCCAGCCCGGCCCGGAGGATCGGCACCGCGACCAGCGGCGCCGCGAAGGCGATGCCCTGGGTCTCGGCCAGCGGGGTGGTCACCGTGCGCGTGGCCGTCGGGATCCCCCGGGTGGCCTCGACGGCCAGGACCAGCGACAGCCGCTTGGTGAGCAGCCGGAACAGCGGCGGCGGGGTCGCCTCGTCCCGCAGGGCGGTCAGCATGGTCCCGGCCAGCGGATGGTCGACGATGGTCAGGGCCACGGGGTCCTCCTACTTGCCGGCGCCGGACAGCAGGTAGCCGGCGATGGCCAGGTCCTCGCGCAGGACCAGCTCGGTGAGCTTGAGCCGGCTGGCCGAGAGCGGGCTGGTCCGGGTGGGCGACGGATAGGCGTCCATGCCGAGGTCGGCGGCCTGCTTGACCGCCCGGAACATGTGGAAGGGGTCGGAGACGACCACGATCCGGGGCCGGCCGCCGCCGGGGTCGCGCCGCTCCAGGGCCCGCTTGGCCCCGGCCAGGTTCTGGTAGGTGGTGCGGCTGCGCTCCTCGGTGAGCACGGCCCCCTCCGGCACCCCGCGCTCGGTGGCCCAGCGGGCGCCCGACCCGCCCTCGGTGAAGCGGTCGCCGGGCTCCTTGCCCCCGGTGAACACCAGCACCGGGGCCACCTGGTCGCGCCACAGGTCGACGGCGTGCTCCAGGCGGGCCTCGTAGATGGCCGACGGCCGGCCGTCGTACTGGGCCGCCCCCAGGACCACGATGGCGTCGACCCGGGGCCGCTCGTCCTTGCCCATCCACCTGGCCACCAGGGTGGTGGTGACGGCGAAGTAGGCGAGCAGGAGCACGAGGAGGCCCAGCAGGACGCGGCGCATGGGCGGATTCTACGCAGCCTCCGGACGAGGCCCCGCCACCGGACCAAGGGATGGTTAAATACGGCCAGCCAGCGGCGCTGGCGGGTGGGAGCCCGGAATCCGAGAGGAGCAAGTGCATGCGTGGGGTACGGGGTGTGCGGGTGGGCGCCCTCATCTTGGCGCTCGGCCTGGTCGTGGCCGCCTGTGGTGGCGGCGACGACGAGGGCGGCGACGCCGGCACCGGCGGCGACACCGCCGAGGCCAAGCAGGTCGGGGTGGTCTACGACATCGGCGGGCGGGGCGACCAGTCCTTCAACGATTCGGCGGGGGCCGGCCTCGACGCGGCCAAGCAGGAGCAGGGCAGCAAGGTCGAGATCAAGGAGATCGAGCCCAACGCCGACGGCTCCAACCGCAAGGAGCTGCTCGACAGCCTGGCCGACGAGGGCTACGGCCTGGTCTTCGGGATCGGCTTCCTGTTCTCCGAGGACATCGCCAAGTCGGCCACCGAGAGCCCCGACACCACCTTCGCGGTGATCGACGGCTTCGCCGACTCCTGCCTCGAGAAGGACCAGAACCTCCTGTGCATCGGCTTCAAGGAGGAGGAAGGCTCCTTCCTGGTCGGGGCGGCGGCCGCCCTCAAGACCGAGTCCAACACCGTCGGCTTCGTCGGCGGGCTCGAGGGCGACCTGATCAAGAAGTTCCAGGCCGGCTACGAGGCGGGCGTCAAGTACATCGCCGACCAGGAGGGCAAGCAGGTCAAGGTCCTGGTCGACTACGCCGGCAACACCCCCGAGGCCTTCCGCAACCCGGCCAAGGGCAAGGAGCTGGCCCTGAAGCAGATCGGCCAGGGCGCCGACGTCATCTACCACGCCTCCGGGGGCACCGGGGCGGGGGTCATCTCGGCGGCCGCGTCCAAGCAGGTCTACGCCATCGGGGTCGACTCCGACCAGAGCCTGACCGCCAGCGAGGCCGAGCGGAAGTGGATCCTCACCTCCATGCTCAAGCGGGTCGACAACGCCGTCCAGCAGACCATCGGTGCCTATGTCGGCGGCACGGTGGCCGGCGGCATCCAGACCTTCGGCCTCAAGGAGGGCGGGATCGACTACGCCCAGAACGAGTACAACAAGGAGCTGCTGGGCGACATCCCGACCACCCTGGACGAGCTGAAGCAGAAGATCGCCGACGGCGAGATCAAGGTCCCGGACAAGCCGGCCTAGCCGTGGCGACCGAGGCGACCGAGGTCACCGGCGACGGGCCATCCGAGGCCCGTCGCCGGTCGCCGGCCATCGAGTGCCGCGGCGTCACCCGCCGCTACGCCGGGGTGGTCGCCAACGACCAGATCGACCTGGAGGTGGCCGAGGGCGAGATCCACGCCCTGGTGGGTGAGAACGGGGCCGGCAAGTCGACCCTGATGAAGATGCTGTACGGCCTCGAGCAGCCCGACGAGGGCGAGATCCTGGTCAGGGGTGAGCCCCAGGTCATCGACTCGCCCCGCAAGGCCATCGAGCTGCGCATCGGCATGGTCCACCAGCACTTCATGCTGGTCGACGCCTTCACCGTGGCCGAGAACATCGTCCTCGGGGCCGAGCCGGACAAGGGCGGCGGCCGCCTCGACCTGGAGGAGGCCGAGCGCCGGGTGGGGGAGCTGGCCCGCGGGTTCGGCACCCCGCTCGACCCCCACGCCCGGGTCGAGGACATCGGCGTCGGCCAGCAGCAGCGGGTCGAGATCCTCAAGCTCCTCTACCGGGGCGCTGACATCCTGATCCTGGACGAGCCGACGGCGGTGCTCGTTCCCCAGGAGGTCGAGGAGCTGTTCGACAACATGCGCCAGCTCAAGGCCGACGGCAAGACGATCATCTTCATCGCCCACTCGCTGGACGAGGTGCTCCAGGTCGCCGACCGGATCACCGTGCTCCGCGACGGCAAGGTGATCGACACCGTGGCCGCCGCCGACACCGACACCCACCAGGTGGCCGAGATGATGGTCGGCCGGCCGGTGCTGCTGCGCCGGGTCGAGGGCAAGGCCACCCCCGGCGGGCCGATGCTCCAGGTCAAGGACGTGCGCGTCACCGCCGGGGGCAAGGAGGTGCTGGCCGGGCTCGACCTGGACGTGCGCCGGTCGGAGATCTACGGCCTGGCCGGGGTCGAGGGCAACGGCCAGGCCGAGCTGGTCGAGGCCCTGGTCGGCCTGACCATCCCCGAGACCGGTCGGGTCTACCTGGACGACGACGAGCTGACCCGGGCCGACGTGCGCACCCGGCGCCAGGCCGGGCTGGCCTACATCCCCGAGGACCGCCACGCCCGCGGCATGGTCCTGCAGATGCTGGTCAGCGAGAACTCGGTCCTCGGCGTGCAGGAGCGGGCGCCGTTCTCCAGGCGGGGCCTGCTGGATCTCAAGGCCATCCGGCGTCGGGCGGTCGAGCTGATCCGCGGGTTCCGGGTCAAGGCGCCGAGCGTGACCGCGCCGGCCTACGCCCTGTCCGGCGGCAACCAGCAGAAGCTGGTCCTCGGCCGCGAGTTCGCCAGCAAGCCCAAGCTGCTGATCGCCGCCCACCCGACCCGCGGCCTGGACATCGGGGCCACCCAGTTCGTCTGGCAGGAGCTGGTCGAGGCCCGCGACGAGGGCGTGGCCGTGCTGCTGATCTCCTCCAACCTGGAGGAGATCCTGGCCCTGGCCGACCGGGTCGGGGTCATCTACGACGGCCGCATCGTGGCCCAGGTCCGCGGCTCCGAGGCCACCATGAGCGAGCTCGGCCTCTACATGACCGGTGCCCGCGGCGGGGACGAGGAGCCGGCGGCGTGAAGGTCGAGGAGAAGCCGACGCCGCAGCCGGAGCCCGAGCCGGGGTTCGAGGAGGTCGCGGCCCGGGTCCCCTGGGGCCAGCGCCTGCGGGGCTGGGGCATCCAGCTGCTCGCCCCGGCGGTCTCGCTGCTGATCGCGGCCGTCATCGGCGTCCTGGTCATCCTGATCGTGCAGCAGAGCTGGGGCGACGTGGCCGACGTGGCCGGCGCCATGTGGAGCTACGGGCTGTTCAACCGCAACTCGGTGGCCTTCATCCTCGGCCGGGCCACCCCGCTGATCTTCGCCGGCCTGGCCGTGGCCATCGCCTTCAAGGCCGGGCTGTTCAACATCGGCGTCGAGGGCCAGTACGCGATCGGCGCCCTGGCCGCCGGCTACGTCGGCTACCAGCTGTCGGCCCCGACCGCGCTCCACCTGCCCCTGACCATCCTGGCCGGCATGGCCGGCGGGGTCCTCTGGGCGGCCGTCCCGGCCCTGCTCAAGGTGTACCGGGGAGCCCACGAGGTCATCTCGACCATCATGATGAACTTCGTGGCCAACGCGGTCCTGCTCTACCTGCTGTCAGATCTCATGAAGGACCCGAACCAGCAGGGCGGCATCGCCCAGCAGCAGACCCCCCCGATCGAGCCCACGGCCCAGGTCGGCTCCATGGTCCCGTTCTTCAACTCGATCGGTTTCGACTTCCGCGGGTCGGCCCCGGTGACCTGGTTCTTCGTCCTGGCCATCGTGGCCGCGATCCTGTACTCCCTGACCGTCCGGCGCACCCGCTTCGGCTTCGAGCTGCGGGTGCTGGGCACCAACCCGCGGGCGGCCGAGCCGTCCGGGATCCGCAGCAACGCCATGATCATGAAGGCGATGCTGCTGTCGGGGGCGATCGCCGGCCTGGTCGCCCTCCAGGACGTGATCGGCATCGACGACCGCATGAAGCTCGACTACATCCGCGGCTACGGCTTCACCGGCATCGCCATCGCCCTGCTGGGACGCAACTCGGGCCTGGGGATCGTGGCCGCGGCCCTGCTGTTCTCCTTCCTCGACCGGGCCTCCTCCGGCATCGGCCTCAACACCGACGTCCCCAAGGAGGTCACGAGCATCATGCAGGCCGTGATCATCCTCACCATCGTGATCGCCTACGAGGTCGTGCGCCGCATGACCGCCCGCCGCCAGCTCCGGGAGCAGCACGAACGTGCCTGAGATCCTCGTCCAGCTGTTCGGGCTGGCCACCATCGCCTCGGCCATCCGGGCCTTCGTGCCCCTGTACCTGGCCACCCTGGGCGGGGTGTTCAACGAGCGCTCGGGCATCGTCAACATCGGCATCGACGGCATGATGATCTTCGGCACCTGGTTCGGGGCCTGGGGGGCGCTCCAGTGGGGGCCGGTGGCCGGCCTGCTCACGGCCGTCGCCGCCGGGGTGGCCGTTGCCGCCATCCACGGCATGGCCACCATCACCTTCCGGGTCGACCACATCGTCTCCGGCGTGGCCATCAACATCCTGGCCATCGGCATGCCCCGGTTCCTGTCGATCGTCGCCTACGGCCAGGGCACCCAGTCGCCCCAGGTCCCCTCCCTCCCCAAGATCGACCTCCCCGGCCTGGGCGAGCAGTCGATCATGGTCCCGGTGACCGTCCTGCTCGGGTTCGGCGCCTGGTTCGTGCTCACCCGGACCATCTTCGGCCTGCGCCTCCGCTCGGCCGGCGAGAACCCCCGGGCCGCCGAGAGCCTCGGCGTCCGCGTCCGGGGCCAGCGCTGGGCCGGCGTGCTCATCTCCGGCGGCTTCGCCGGCCTGGCCGGCGGCTACCTCTCCATCGAGCTGGTCGGCCTCTACCGCGAGGGCATGAACCAGGGCCGCGGCTTCATCGCCCTGGCCGCCCTCATCCTCGGCAACTGGTCCCCGATCGGCGCCGCCTTCGCCTGCCTCCTGTTCGCCTGGACCGAGGCCCTGACCGTCTTCCTCCGGGTCGACTGGATCAACAACGCCTTCATCCAGAGCCTCCCCTACATCGTCACCCTGGTCGTCCTGGCCCTCTTCTTCCGCCGGGTCCGCCCCCCCAAGGCCGTCGGCCAGGCCTACGAGGCCGGGTCACCTGTCTGACCGCTGATCTGCGCCCACAGGTGCATGCAGAATGGGTGCAGCGCATGCGTGGTTGGTGTAGGGTGACACCATGGGACGGAACATCCAGATCCGCGACGTGCCCGACGAGGTGCACCGCGTGCTGGCCACCCGCGCGGCCTCGGCCGGGATGTCGCTGACCGCCTACCTGCGAGCCGAGCTGACCCGGGTGGCCGAGCGGCCCCCGGTGGCCGACGTGCTCGCCCGGGCCGCCGCCCGCCACGGCGGTGCCCGGATCGACGACATCGTGGCCGCGGTGCGTTCCGGCCGCGACCGCGACTAGCCGTGCTGGTCGTCGACACCTCCGCGGTCATCGGCGCCCTCACCGGCCGCCCGCCGTCCGGTGAGCTGATGGAACGGCTGGCCTCCGACGGCGACCTCTCCGCCCCCCACCTGCTCGACGTCGAGTTCCTCCACGCGCTCCACCGGCTGGTTCGCGACCACGAGCTGAGCGAGGACCGGGCCGCCGATGCTCGCGCCGACTTCGCCGCCCTGACCATCACCCGCTACGAGCACACCCTGGTGGCCGACCGTGTCTGGGAGCTGCGCCACGGTCTGACCGTCTACGACGCCACCTTCGTCGCCCTCGCCGAGCTCCTGGACGCGCCGCTGGTCACCTTCGACGGCCGCCTGGCCCGCGCCCCCGGCCACCACGCGAAGGTGGAGCTGTTCCAGGGCGGCTAGACCGTGCCGCTGAAGGTGTTGCACTGGGCGGGGTCGCCGGTGCGGTAGCCGGTGGTGAACCACTTCTGGCGCTGGGCCGAGGAGCCGTGGGTCCAGGTCTCGGGGCTGACCTGGCCCTGGAAGCGTTGCTGGATGGCGTCGTCGCCGATGGCGGCGGCGGCGTCGAGGCCGTCGGCGATGTCCTGCTCGGTGATGCGCTCGACCAGCGGGTCGCCGCCGTCGGGGCCGGGCTCGGTGGTGGCGTGGTTGGCCCACAGGCCGGCGTAGCAGTCGGCCTGGAGCTCGAGGCGGACGGCGCCGCTCTGGGGGCCGGACTGGCTGTTGCCGACCCGCTCCATGGCGCCGGTGAGGTTCTGGACGTGGTGCCCGTACTCGTGGGCCAGCACGTAGGCCTGGGCGAACGGGCCGCCCTGGGCCCCGAACCTGGTCTGGAGGTCGCGGTAGAAGCTGAGGTCGATGTAGACGGTGCCGTCCCGGGGGCAGTAGAAGGGGCCGACGTCGGAGCTGGCCGTGCCGCAGCCGGTCTGGACGCCGCCCGAGAACAGCGTGGTCGGGGCCAGCTGGTACTGGGCGCCGCGGCGCTGGAACTCGGCCGTCCAGAACTCCTGGAGGCTGTTGACCACGGCCACGACCCGGCAGTCCTCCTTGGTGTTGGCGTCGGCCCCGGTCTTGCACTCCTCGTCCAGCTGGGTGCTCTCGCCCTGGATCTGGTCGATGCCGGGCAGGGCGCCGGAGGTGGTCCCGCCCCCGCCCAGCAGCTGGAGCAGGATGAACACGACCACCCCGAGGATCCCGGCCCCGCCGCCGATGGCCACCCCGCCCCTGCGGGGGAAGCCCCCGCGGCCGCGGGTGTCCCGCACCTGGGAGCTGTCGAGCTGGCTGTCGTCGTCAAAGCGCATCCTGGCCAGACCTCTCTGCCGATCACCTGGCTGCCGGTCAACTGCCGGCAGGAATACCCGACCGCGCCACCGGCCAACCTTCGCAGCGGGCCGCGAGTCATGCCAAACTGCCGGCACGATGATGAAAACCGAGCGTACCAAGGTCGTCGCCACCCTGGGCCCGGCCTCCAGCAACCGCGAGACCCTCGGCGGCATGGTCGAGGCCGGCCTGGATGTGGTGCGGCTGAACTTCTCCCACGGCGAGCGGGCCGACCACGCCGCCCGGGTCGAGCTGGTCCGGGCGGTGGCCAAGGAGCTCGACCACAACCTGGCCATCCTGGTCGACCTCCAGGGGCCCAAGATCCGGGTCGGGGTGGTCGGCGACAACGGGATCAAGCTCGACCGGGGCCGCGAGGTCACGCTGGTCGCCGGCACCGACCGCTGCGCCGAGCCCGACATCCCGGTCGTCTACCCGGCCCTGGCCGCCGACGTCCGCCAGGGCGACCGGATCCTGCTCGACGACGGCGCCATCGGCCTCCGGGTGGAGGACGTCGAGGGCGAGCGGGTCCGCTGCCAGGTCGAGCGGGGCGGCGTGGTCAAGTCGCGCAAGGGCGTGAACCTGCCCGGGGTGGCCGTCTCGGCGGCCTCCCTGACCGCCAAGGACCGGGCCGACGTGGCCACCGCGGTCGAGTTCGGCGCCGACTACGTGGCCCTCTCGTTCGTGCGCAGGCCCGACGACGTGGCCGAGGCCAAGCAGGCGATCGTCGAGCACGGCGGCGACATCCCGGTGGTGGCCAAGCTGGAGCGGCCGGAGGCGATCGACGTCCTCGACGACATCCTGGAGGTCGCCGACGCGGTCATGGTCGCCCGGGGCGACCTCGGGGTCGAGCTGGCCGTCGAGCAGGTCCCGCCGATCCAGAAGCACATCATCGCCAGGGCCAACTCGCTCGGGGTGCCGGTGATCACCGCCACCCAGATGCTCGAGTCGATGGTGGCCAGCTCCCGCCCGACCCGGGCCGAGGCCAGCGACGTGGCCAACGCCATCTTCGACGGCACCGACGCGGTGATGCTGTCCCAGGAGACCGCCATCGGCCAGTACCCGGTCGAGGCGGTGGCCACCATGAACCGGATCGCCCGGGAGGCCGAGGCGACCCCCTACCTCTCCGCCCCGCCGCCGCCGGCCGTCGGCGGGCTGGACGTGCCCGCCACCGTCTGCCGGGCGGCCGTGCAGATGGCCACCGACCTGGGGGCGGCGGCGATCGTGGCCTTCACCGAGTCGGGGGCGAGCGCCCGCTACGTCTCCCGGTTCCGGCCCCGGACCCCGATCATCGGCCTGACCACCTCCGAGCTGGCCAGGCGGCGGATGGCCCTGTTCTGGGGGGTGGAGACGGCCAGCCCCCTGGCCATCGGCACCCAGGTCCGGAGCATGATCGACGCCGCCGACGAGCGGATCGTCAAGGAGGGCCTGCTCACCCCCGGTGACCTGGTCGTGGTCGTGGCCGGCAGCCCCGGCGGCCGGGGCGGCACCAACCGGGTGCTGGTCCACCGGGTCGGCGAGCCCGACCTGGCCGCCCGCGAAGCTTGAGGC
>CALGFH010000171.1 GCA_937881255.1 uncultured Actinomycetes bacterium | reverse complement strand
GTCGACCTCGGCCTTGGTGAACTGCTCGGTGGCGGCCAGCTTGGCGGCGATCTGGGCCACCGTGAAGCCCTCGGGGATGGTCAGGGGGACCCCGGTGCTGGGGCCCCTGGCCAGGATGTCGAGCACGGCGTCGATGCTCATGCCGGTGACCAGCTTGTACTCGCCCGGCTTGAGCAGGCCGTCCAGGCCGCGCTCCTCGGCCACGTCGCGGAAGCGGTTGACGCTGTCGACCACCCCGGCGTCGCGCAGGGTCCGGCCGATCTCGACGCTGCCCTGGCCGCCGGCCACGGTGATGGTCACCTCCCGGCCGGGCGGGACGGCGCTCTCCTGCTCCCGGGCCGCGCTCCACTGGAGGGCCTGGAACACCACCGCCCCGACCACGGCCAGCAGCGCCCCCATGACCAGCACGCCCCGGCGCCGCCGGCGCCGGCGCAGCCGCCGCTCGACCCGGCTCATCGCTTCCGGTCCAGCCAGGTCTGGAGGAACAGGCTGGCCGCGACCTGGTCGACCACCTGGCGGCGGTCCCGGCGGCGGACCCCCCCGCCGACCAGGGCCCGCTCGGCGGCCACGGTGGAGAGGCGCTCGTCGGCCAGCTCGAAGGCCAGCCCGGGGAGCAATGGGCGCAGCTCCTCCAGGTAGGCCCGGACGGCCTTGGCGGCCGGGCCCTCGGCCCCGGCCAGGGTGACCGGGAGGCCGGCGACCACGGTGGTCGCGTCCTGCTCGGCGGCCAGGGCGGCCAGGGCGGCGGCGTCCTGCGCCGGGTCCCGGCGCGGGATCGTGGCCAGCGGGCTGGCCACCGTCCCGGTCGGGTCGGACACGGCGACGCCCAGGCGCCGGGTCCCGACGTCGAGGGCGAGGACGCGACCGGTCATCCCGCGGCAGCTCCCCGACCCTCCGGGGGGCTAGGCTTGAGTCCCCCGGATCCCCTCTGGAGCAGCTCGACCGCGTCGGCCCGGGCGATCCGGAGGGCCTCGTCCAGCCGGCCCGGGTCGCGGCCGCCGGCGCTGGCCAGGTCGCCCTTGCCGCCGGCGCCGCCGCCGACCGCCTTGGCCGCCGTGACCAGGACGTCCCTGGCCGCGGCCCCGTCGCCGGCCAGGTCGGTGGTGAGCAGGGCGACCATGGCCGCCTTGCCCTGGGCCTCGGAGCCGAGCACGACCACCCCGGGGCCGGCCCCGACCCGGTCCCGGACCGCGCTGGCGATCCGGCGCAGGTCGTCGCCCCCGGCCTCGGGCACCCGCTCGACGACCAGCCAGCCGCCGGCCTCCCGGCCGACGCGGCCGGCCAGCTCCCCGGCCAGGCGCTCCAGCCCGGCCACGCGCAGGCGCTCCAGCTCCCGCTGGGCGCTGGCCAGCGCCTCCAGCCGGCGCCGCAGCTGCTCGGGGGCGTCCTCGGGCCGGGTCTTGAGCAGGGCCGCCACCTCGGCCAGGAGCTGGCGCTCGCGGTCGACGTAGTGCAGCGCCTCCAGGCCGGTCAGGGCCTCGATCCGGCGCAGGTTGGCCCCGATCGAGGCCTCCCCGAGCACGTGCACCGGCCCGACCTGGCTGCCGTGGCCGACGTGGGTGCCGCCGCACAGCTCGCGGGAGAAGTCGCCGACCTCGACCACCCGCACCACCGACCCGTACCGCTCGCCGAACAGCGAGATCGCCCCGGCCGCCTCGGCGTCGGCCAGGCTGCCGTGCCACACCGTGACGTCCGGGTCGGCCAGCAGCTGGCGGTTGACGGCCGCCTCGATCTCGGCCAGGCGCTCGGCCGGGACCTGCTGGAAGTGGGCGAAGTCGAAGCGCAGCCGGCCGGCGTCGACCAGCGAGCCCTGCTGGCGGGCGTGCTCGCCCAGCATGTCGCGGAGCGCCCAGTGGAGGGTGTGGGTGGCGGTGTGGCTGCGGGCCACCGCCTCCCGGCGGTCGGCGTCGACCTCGGCGTTGACCAGGTCGCCGACCTTGGGCTGGCCCGACACCACCCGGGCGCTGTGGACGTGGAAGCCCTCCAGCCCGGGGCGGGTGTCGGTGACCTGGAGCACGGCCCCGTCGCCGGTGCGGACCAGGCCGGTGTCGCCGACCTGGCCGCCGCCCTCGGCGTAGAACGGCGTCCGGTCGAGGATCAGCTCGACCTGGTCGCCCTCGGCGGCCGCGGGCAGCTCCTCGCCGTCGGCCAGCAGCCCCAGGATGCGGCCCTCGGCGGTGGTGGTCTCGTAGCCGACGAAGGCGGTGCGGCCGTGGCGGCCGGACAGGTCCCGGTAGGACTCGAGCCGGCGCAGGTCGGCGTCCAGCTCGCGGCGGGCCTCCTTGGCCCGGCGGCGCTGGTCGTCCATCAGCTGCTGGAAGCGGTCGGCGTCGACGTCCAGGCCGGCCTCGGCGGCCGCCTCGAGGGTCAGCTCGTAGGGGAACCCGTAGGTGTCATGCAGTTGAAAGGCGGTGTCGCCGGGGAGCATGGCCTGGCCCTGGTCCCGGGTCCGGCGGATGGCGCCCTCGAGCAGGGTCGAGCCCTGGCGCAGGGTGCGCGAGAACGAGTCCTCCTCGCTGGCCACCACCTGCTCGATCAGCGAGCGCTGGGCGACCAGCTCCGGCCAGGCCTCGCCCAGGTTGGCCACCACCCGGTTGCAGACCCTGGCCAGGGCCGGGTCCTCGACCCCGAGCAGGCGCAGGTGCCGGACCGAGCGGCGCAGCAGCCGGCGCAGGATGTAGCCGCGGCCCTCGTTGGAGGGCAGGACCCCGTCGGCGATCAGGAAGCTGGCCGTGCGGCCGTGCTCGGTGACGATCCGCAGCGACCGGTCGACCCGCTCGTCGCGGCCGTAGACGGCGCCGGAGACCGCCTGGGCCTCCTCGATCACCGGGGCCAGCAGGTCGGTCTCGTACATCGAGTCGGCGTCCTGGAGCACCATCGCCACCCGCTCCAGGCCCATGCCGGTGTCGATGTTCTTCTCCGGCAGCTCGCCGATGATGTTGTAGTCCTCGTCCCGGATGTTCTGCATGAACACCAGGTTCCAGATCTCCAGATAGCGGTCGGACTCGCTGGCCGGGCCGCCGTCGCCGCCGAAGGAGGGGCCCCGGTCGTAGTGGATCTCCGAGCAGGGGCCGCAGGGGCCGGCCACCCCCATCGACCAGAAGTTGTCCTCCTTGCCCAGGCGCTGGATGCGCTCGGAGGGGACGCCGATCTGGCGCCACAGGCCGATCGCCTCGTCGTCGTCCAGGTAGACGGTGATCCAGAGGCGGTCGGGGTCGAACCCGAACCGCTCGGTCACCAGCTCCCAGGCGTAGCCGATGGCGCCTTCCTTGAAGTAGTCGCCGAAGGAGAAGTTGCCCAGCATCTCGAAGAAGGTGGCGTGGCTGCGGTCGCCGACGTTCTCGATGTCGGAGGTGCGGGTGCACTTCTGCACGCTGGTCGCCCGGCGGAAGTCGGGCTCGACCTCGCCCAGGAAGTAGGGCTTGAACTGGTTCATGCCCGCGTTGGCCAGCAGCAGGGTCGGGTCGTTGGGGATCAGCGGGCTGGAGGGGACCAGCCGGTGGTTCCGCTCGACGAAGAAGTCGGTGAACCGGCGCCGAATCTGTGTGGAGTTCATCGTGTGGACCTCGCGTTCGTGGATCGGGAGCTTGCGTTGTACCTCCCACCGAACCGGGCCAGGGCGCTAACCGGCCCCGCTCCCCGGCTCGGCGAGCTGAGCTCGCAGCTCCGCCTCCCGCTCGGCCATGGCCGCCTGGCCCTGCTCGAGCGCCCCGGACAGGCGCTCGCGCCAGTCGGCGGCCGTCTGGAGCAGCTCCTCGGCCACCGACTGCGGGGCCAGCCGGTCCGCCGTGCGCGACGCCCACCGCATCACACCCACGCCGATGGCCGCCCCCATGCCGAGCCCCACCAGGCCCCAGAAGACGCGCTTCATATCCTCATCGCCGCCTCCGGGAGCGGCGGCCCCGCGGCGCCGGCTGGTCGTCGGAGGAGGCCGCCCCGGCCGCCTTGCGCAGCCCGTAGGCGAACGCGCTCAGCTTGACCAGGGGGCTGGAGATGGTGGCCGAGACGGTGTTGACCATGCCGCCCACCGAGGCGCTGACCCCCTCGGCGGTGGCCAGGATGCCGTCGACCCGCACCAGCTCCTGGTTGACCATGGCCACGGTGGTGTTGACCTCGCCCAGCAGCGGCACCGTCTGGGAGGTCACGCCGTCGATCAGGTCCTTGGTCGAGGTCAGCACCCGGAACAGGTTGGCCATCACGACGCAGAGCACGACGACCAGCGCGCCGACCAGGAAGGCGACGATCGTCCAGGCGATGGCCAGCAGGCTCACGGGTTCTGCTCCTCGTTGTCCGTCGGGTCCGGAAAGTTCCAGCTTAGCCGGTCCGACCCGGGTCCGGCCCGCGGATATCGGGGGGCAGCAAGCTGGAGCCGCCGGGAGTCTACCGCGACCGCGGAGCGAGCAATATCTGACGTGGCCGCGGCGCTAGGAGCCGGCCGGGACCGGGTCGGTGACGAAGTCGCGCTGGCGGACCAGGGTCGCCGCCAGGGCGGCCCCGGCGATGGCGACCCCGGCGCTGACCAGAAGGATCTGGTCGAGGGCGTCGGCGAAGGCCGCCGGGTCGCCATCGATCCGGGCCGGGAGCAGGGTGCCGAGGACGGCGATGCCGATGGCGATCCCCACCTGGCGGAAGGTGTTGTTGACCCCCGAGGCCATGCCGCTGCGGGTGGCCGGGACCACGCCGAGGGCGGCGTAGGTCACGGCCGGGTTGGCCAGGCCGATCCCGACCCCGAGGAGCAGCAGCCCGGGCAGCATGACCGTCCAGGACGAGCTCGCCTCCAGCCCCCGGATGGCCAGCAGGCCGGTCGCGCACAGCAGCTGCCCGGCCGGCAGGGCGACCCGCACCGGCAGGACGCTGGCGTAGCGGCCGCCCAGCACCGACACCACCAGCGCCGCCCCCGAGAGCGGCAGCAGCTGGAGCCCGACCGCCGTCGGGGAGGTGCCGGCCCCGTCCAGCAGGAACAGGGTCAGGTACAGGAACGGGCCGAAGGTCGAGGCGGCCATCACCAGCACCACCACCGACGCCCCGGTGAAGGTGGGGATGGCGAACAGGCCGAGGTCGAGCATGGGCTCGCGCTCGCGCCGCTCGACCACCACGAAGGCGGCCAGCAGCAGCGCCGCCCCGGCCGCGCTGGCCAGGATCAGCCCGCTCCCCCAGCCGGCCACGTCGCCGCGGGTCAGGGCGAACACCCCGAGGAACAGGCCAGAGCTCAGGGTGACGGTACCCCACCAGTCGACCCCCTCGGCGTCGGGGTCGCGGGACTCGCGCAGGCGCCGGACGGCCACCGGGAGGCAGGCCAGGGCGACGGCGGCGTCGAGGGCGTAGATGGCCCGCCAGCCGAACGACTCGGTGAGCAGCCCGCCCTCCAGGGGGCCGACCGCGAAGGCGGCGGCCACCGTCGCCCCCCAGATGCCGATCGCGCCGGCCCGCGCCGTCCCGGTGAAGTCCTGGGCCAGCAGGGCCAGGGAGGAGGACAGCAGCACCGCCCCGGCCAGCCCCTGGGTGGCCCGCCCGGCGATCAGGACCAGCGCCGACGGCGCCACCGCGCACAGCACCGACGCGGCCGCGAACCCGGCCAGGCCGCCCACGAACATCCGCCGCCGCCCCACCAGGTCGGCCAGGGTGCCCGCGGTCAGCAGGGTGGCCGCCAGGGCCAGCGAGTAGCCGCTGACCACCCACTGGAGCACGCTCAGGTCCGCCCCCAGGTCCCGCCCCACCGCGGGCAGGGTCACGCTCGGCGCGGACACGTTCAGCAGCAGCACCCCGGTGGCCAGGCACACCACCAGCAGGGTCCAGCGTTGGCGCTCCGTCACCCGCCGGCTCGAGCCGGCTCGACGCCCTGGAGCTCGAAGGCCAGCTCGTCCACATAGCACCACCACCAGTCCTCACCCGGCTCGTAGCTCCGGATGATCGGATGCCCGCTCTCCTGGTGGTGCCTGGTGGCGTGCCGCCCCGGCGAGTTGTCGCAGCACCCCACCCGCCCGCACGCCACACACAGCCGCAGCTGCACCCATGTCCCCCCGTGTGCCAGGCACTCCTGGCACCCCGGCTGGTTCACGCTCGAGATTCGGATCTGATCCAGGTGGGTGCATTCGTCAGCCATGGGCGGCGCTCCAGGGAGGTGAGCTGGGAAAGGACGTCAACCGGGCCAACAGCCGCGGCCGCCGCCGCATTCCGTCAGGCCGAGGGCGCCGGAAGGCCGACCGGGTTGGGGAAGGGGATGCCGCCGCCCTCGACGACCCGGCGGACGGGCTGGTCGAGCAGCTTCAGCAGGCGGGCGCAGCCGTCGGGGCCCAGCTGTCGCCAGGGACCCATCGAGAGGTCGTCGGTGCGCTGCTCGCGGGCGTCGCGGGCGGCCCGGCCGGCCTCGGTGAGGGAGCCATTCTCCGTGACCCACTCTCGATCCCGCAGTCGCCGGGTGGCGGCCGACCACTCCTCCTCGGACCAGCCGCGGTACTCGCGGAGGACCGCGCCCGGGAGCTGGCCGGCCCCGGCGGCGAGGACGTGGGCTTCGCAGCCGTCGATCCCGTCGACCGTCAGGCAGGCCACGTGGGCGTCGCCGCGGAACTCGCGGTAGAGGGTGGCGGCGTGCCACAGGGACAGGTGGGGCGGCTCCGGCCAGGGGAGGGCGGCGTGGGCGGCGAACAGGGGGCGGCCGGAGGGGTCCTGGCCGTCCATGGCCTGGCGGGCCAGCCCCGCGGCCTCGGCGGCCTCCTCGCTCCCGGCCCACTCGCCGAGGAGGCGGCGCAACGCCGCGTCGATGCCCGCGAACCGGGCCGCGAGGACCTCGGCGGGGGGCGCGAACCCCCAGGCGTCGGGGATGGCCCGGCGGACCATGCGGGGGTGGAAGTTGTAGAAGGTGGCCATCACCACCTCGGCCGGGACCGGGCCCATGGCGGCCGAGCGGGAGGCGAAGTAGCCCATCCAGCCGCCGCGCAGCCCGGCCGCGCGGTAGGCGGCGTGGGCCTCGGGGGCCCAGTAGACGGTCATGTGCAGGGTCTCCAGGGCCCGCCACATCGCCCGGGCCGTGCCCGACCCGCCGCCCGCGGCCGCCCCGGCGCTCACCCGCTCCCCCGCTCCGGGGGCGGCTCGCCGTCGGGGGGCTGGCCGCGGCGGCGGCGCCAGGCCTCGGCCATGGCCGCCTCGTGGCCCTGGTCGGTGGGCTGGTAGTAGCCGCCCTCGAGGCCCTCGGGCAGGTAGCGCTGGGCGACCCAGTGGCCGGGCTGGTCGTGGGGGTAGACGTAGCCGACCCCGATGCCGAGCTTCCGCTCGCCGGCGTAGGAGGCCGACTGGAGGTGGCTGGGGACCCGGCCGGGGCGGGCCTCCTCCAGCTCCCGGGCGGCCGCCCCCAGGGCGGCGTAGGCGCTGTTGGACTTGGGCGCCAGGGCCAGGTAGACGACCGCCTCGGCCAGGTTGAGGCGGGCCTCGGGCAGCCCGACGAACTCCAGCGCCTGGAAGGCCGCGACCGCGATGGGCAGGGCCTGCGGGTCGGCCAGGCCGACGTCCTCGGAGGCCGAGATGACCAGGCGGCGGGCCACGAACCGGGGGTCCTCGCCGGCGGCCAGCATCCGGGCCAGGTAGTGGAGGGCGGCGTCGGGGTCGGAGCCGCGGATCGACTTGATGAAGGCGCTGGCCACGTCGTAGTGCTGGTCCCCGGCCCGGTCGTAGGTGACCCGGGGGCGCTGGAGGGCGTCCTCGATGTCGGCCAGGGTGATCCGGGCAGCCCCCTTGGCGGTGACCACCAGCGCGGCCGCCTCCAGGGCGTTGAGGGCGTGGCGGGCGTCGCCGTCGGCCCGCTCGACCAGGTGGGCCAGGGCGTCGTCGTCCAGGGCCAGGCCGCGGCCGCCCAGGCCCCGCTCGGGGTCGGCCAGGGCCCGGGTGACGATCAGCTCGAGGTCGTCGCCGCCCAGCGGCTCCAGCCGGAACAGCAGCGACCGGCTCATCAGGGGGGCGTTGACGGTGAAGAACGGGTTCTCGGTGGTCGCCCCGACCAGGACCACGGTGCGGTCCTCGACCCCGGGCAGCAGGGCGTCCTGCTGGCCCTTGTTGAAACGGTGGATCTCGTCGATGAACAGGATGCTGCGCCGCCCCAGGGCGCCGAGACGCTCGCGGGCCGCGGCCAGCACCGCCCGCACGTCCTTGACCCCGGCGCTGGTCGCCGACAGCTCCTCGAAGTGCGACCGGGTGGCCTGGGCGATGATGTGGGCCAGCGAGGTCTTCCCGGTCCCGGCCGGCCCCCACAGGATCACCGACCGCAGCTCGTCGGCCTCGATCAGCGCCCGCAGGGCGCTGCCCGGCCCGAGCACGTGCCCCTGCCCGACGAACTCCTCCAGGGTCCGTGGCCGCATCCGCGCCGCCAGCGGCGCGTCCTGGTCGGCCAGCCGTTCGGCCCGCTCCGAGAACAGGTCCATGTCCCGGTCATCGTAGCCGCTCGGCCGCCGGCACCGTCATGCCCCGGTGCCAGACTGGCCGCCAGCGCCGCCGACCGGGGAGGACGCATGCGCTACGCCGTCAACGTGCCCAACTTCGAGGACTACAGCGACGTCCGCGCGGTGGCCGCGCTGGCCGCCGACGCCGAGGCCGCCGGCTGGGACGGCTTCTTCGTCTGGGACCACCTGGCCTTCGTCAAGGCCTTGCGGCTGCGCATCGCCGACCCCTGGATCCTGCTGACCGGGGTGGCCCTGGCCACCGAGCGGCTGCGCCTGGGGCCGATGGTGACGCCGCTGGCCCGGCGGCGGCCCTGGAAGGTGGCCAGGGAGACGGTCACCCTGGACCGGCTGTCGGGCGGGCGGCTGACCCTGGGCGTCGGCCTGGGCGAGCCGCCCGAGGACGAGTACGGCAGCTTCGGCGAGCCGACCGACCCGCATGTCCGGGCGGCCAAGCTGGACGAGGGCCTGGAGGTCCTGACCCGGCTGTGGTCGGGCGAGACCGTGTCCTTCCAGGGCCGCCACTACCAGGTCGACCAGGTCGCCTTCCAGCCCACCCCGGTGCAGCGGCCCCGCATCCCCATCTGGGTGGCCGGGGCCTGGCCGCGACGCGGGCCGCTGCGGCGGGCCGCCCGCTTCGACGGGAGCTGCCCGCTCAAGCTCGACCAGCAGGGCGAGCTGATCCCGCTCGACCCCGACGACCTGCGTGGGCTGCTCCAGGTCGTCCAGGGCTACCGGCGGTCCAGCGAGCCGTTCGACCTGCTGGTCGGGGGCACGACCCCCGACGACCCGGCGGCGGCCCGCGACCTCATCGACCCCCTGGCCGAGGCCGGCGTGACCTGGTGGCAGGAGGTGGCCGACCCGCGCCAGAGCGACCTGGAAACCTTCCGGCGCCGGGTGCGCAAGGGCCCGCCCGGCGCTTGAGGTCCGGGCGGGCCCTCGCGGCAGCGCTCCACGAGTGCCGTGACCGGTCGACGTTTGCACCTGCTCTCGAGGGAACAGGTGGGGTCCGCCCCAGCCGTTTCCGGTACCCGCAGCCGAAGCCGGGTGCCTTCCGCGACCGAAAGTACGGTCCCCTACGTCGAAGTGTTGGCGCAAACGAAAGCCGGCCACCAACAACGTCGGGCGCTGCCGAGAGTCGCATTGAACCACCGCCGTCCGACACCGGCAACCGCTCCCGACAACCCGGTCGTCAGCCCCGATCTCCCGGCTTGGCCGGGGGGTCGAGGGGGCGGAGGCGGACCTCGGCCAGCTGGTCGGCGGGGATGGGGGTGGGGGCGCCGGTGAGGGGGTCGGCGCCGGACTGGGTCTTGGGGAAGGTGATGACGTCGCGGATGGAGGGGGTGCCGGCCAGGAGCATGTACAGGCGGTCGAGGCCGAAGGCGAAGCCGCCGTGCGGGGGGGCCCCGTAGGCCAGGCCCCTGAGGAAGAAGCCGAAGCGGTCCTCGGCCTCCTTCGGGCTGATGCCGAGGGCGTCGAAGACGCGGCGCTGGACGTCGGCCCGGTGGATACGGATGCTGCCCGACCCGAGCTCGTAGCCGTTGAGGACCAGGTCGTAGGCGCGGGCGGTGGCCTCCTCGGGGGCCTCCATGAAGGTGTCGGCCCACTTGGGGGCTGGGGCGGTGAACGGGTGGTGGGCCGGGTCCCAGCGGCCGGCCTGCTCGTCCCACTCGAACATGGGGAACTCGGTGACCCAGCAGAACGCCCACTGCCCCTCGGGGACAAGGCCGCGCTCGGCGGCCAGGCGGACGCGCAGGTCGCCGAGGACGGTCTGGGCGACCGGGGTCCGGTCGGCGGCCAGCAGCAGCAGGTCGCCCGGCTGGGCGCCGGTGGCCTGGCGCAGGCCGTCGCGCTCGGCGTCGGAGAAGAACTTGTCCAGGGGCGAGCGCAGGTCCAAGGCCTCGACCGCGACCCAGGCCAGGCCCTTGGCCCCGCGGGCCCTGGCCTGCTCGGTGAGGGCGTCGAGCTGCTTGCGGGTCAGCTCCGCGCCCCCCTCGACCCGCAGGGCGAGCACCGCGCCGCCGGCCTCCAGCGCGCTGGCGAAGACCCGGACCCCGCCGCCCTCGAACACCTGCGCGAGGTCGACCAGCTCCATGCCGTAGCGCAGGTCGGGCTTGTCGGTGCCGAAGCGGCGCATCGCCTCGGCGTGGGTGAGCCGGGTGAACGGGATCTCCAGGTCGGCCCCGAGGACGTCCTGCCAGACGGCGGCCATCAGCTCCTCGCCGAGGGCGTACACGTCCTCCTCGTCGAGGAAGGAGAGCTCCAGGTCGAGCTGGGTGAACTCGGGCTGGCGGTCGGCCCGCAGGGCCTCGTCGCGGAAGCAGCGGACGATCTGGTAGTAGCGCTCGACCCCGGCCACCATCAGCAGCTGCTTGAACAGCTGGGGAGACTGGGGCAGGGCGTAGAACTGGCCAGGGGCCAGGTGGGTGGTGACCAGGAAGTCGCGCGCCCCCTCGGGGGTCGACTTGGTCAGGTACGGGGTCTCGACCTCGAGGAAGCCGCGGTCGCCGAGGACCCGGCGCAGGGTGGCGTTGGCCGCGGCCCGCAGCTCCAGCCCGCGCCGGGTCGCCGGGCGGCGCAGATCCAGGTAGCGGTACTGGAGGCGCAGGGTCTCGTCGGCGTCGGTGCGGCCCTCGAGCGGGAACGGCGGGGTCTCGGAGGGGGCCAGCACCTCGACGGCGTCGGCGGCCACCTCGACCTCGCCGGTGGGCAGCTCGGGGTTCTCGTTGCCGGCCGGGCGGGCCCTGACCGTGCCCGCGACCCGGACGCAGTCCTCGGTCCGGATGGCGGCCGCGGCCGGTGCCTCGTCGGGGCGGACCACCACCTGCACGACCCCGGAGGCGTCGCGCAGGTCGAGGAAGGCCACCCCGCCGTGGTCGCGCCGGCGGGCCACCCAGCCGGCCAGGCGGACCTCGGTCCCGGCGTCGCCGGCCCGTAGGCTCCCGCAGGCGTGGGTGCGCATGGCGCCGAGCAGGGGACGGGTCATGGGGCACCTCCGCCGGCGACCCGGCGCACGTGGTCGACGACCTGGTCGAGGGGGACCGGCAGCTGGTCGCGGGCGGTCATGTCGCGGACGGCGGCCTGGCCGGCGGCCAGCTCCTGCTCGCCCAGGATGACCACGGTCCGGGCGCCGGCCTTGGCGGCCGCCTTCATGTGGCCGTTGAGGGTCCGCTCGACATACGGGAGGTCGGCGACCAGCCCGGCGCGGCGCAGGTCGCGGACCAGTCCCTGGGCCGGGACCACGGCCGCCGGGACCAGGGGCAGGACCAGCGCGTCCAGGCGCCAGGGGTCGGCCGGGAGGCGGCCGGCCTGTTCCAGGGCGAGCACCGTGCGGTCGAGGCCCAGGGCCCAGCCGATGCCGGGGGCGGGCGGGCCGCCCAGGGCCTCGGACAGCCCGTCGTAGCGGCCGCCGCCCCCCAGCGCGTTCTGGGCGGCGTCCAGCGACCCGGCCTGCCATTCGAAGGTGGTGCGGACGTAGTAGTCGAGACCCCGGACCAGCCGGGGCGCCTCCACCCACTCGACCCCGGCACCGGCCAGCAGCTCCCGGACCGCCTCGTCATGGGCCTTGCAGGCCCCGCACAGGAAGTCACGCATCAGCGGCGCCTCGGCGGTCAGCTCCTCGACCAGCGGGTCCTTCATGTCCAGGACCCGCAGCGGGTTCTGCTCGGCCCGGGCCCGGGCCGCCGCCGGCAGCTTGTCGCCCAGGCCGTTGAGGAACGCCAGCAGCGCCTCCCGGTAGGCGGGCCGGCACACCGGGTCGCCGAGGCTGGTCAGCAGCAGGGTCACCGGGATCTCCAGGCGGCGGAACACCTCGTGGCCGACCAGCACCACGTCCGCGTCGATGGCCGGGGCGTCGCTGCCCATGGCCTCGATGTCGACCTGGGAGAACTGGCGCTGGCGGCCGGCCTGGGGCCGCTCGTAGCGGAACTGGGGGCCGGAGCAGACGACCTTGGTCAGGCCGGTGGTGAGCCGGCCGTGCTCGATCAGGGCCCTGACCACCCCGGCGGTCAGCTCCGGGCGCAGGGTCAGGGAGCGGCCGCCCTTGTCGCTGAAGGTGTACATCTCCTTCTGGACGACGTCGGTGGCCTCGCCCACCCCGCGGGCGAACACGGCCGTGTCCTCGAAGATCGGCGTCTCGATGGGCTGGTAGCCGGCCAGCCGGGCCTGCTCGAGCATGATCCGCTCGACCTCGGCCCTGGACCCCGAGGCCGGCGGCAGCTGGTCGAAGGTGCCCTTGGGGGCCTCGAACCGGCGGCTCACGCCCGGCTCCCCTGATCCACCGGGGGACCACCCCGGCGGTCCCCCGGACCCCCCCGGGCCACCGGGTCGAGCCCGGCCAGGAACGGGTTGGTGGCCCGCTCCCGGCCCACGGTGGTGGTCGGGCCGTGGCCGGGCAGCACGACGGTGTCGTCCTCAAGGGTCAGGAAGCGGGAGGCCAGCGAGGCCAGCATCTCCGGGGTCGACCCGCCGGGCAGGTCGGTGCGGCCGATCGAGCCGGCGAACACCAGGTCCCCGGCCAGCAGCCGGCCCGGCTGGCCGGCCTCGGCGGCCGAGCGGAAGGTGACGTGGCCGGGCGTGTGCCCCGGGGTGTGGTCGACGTGAAGGCGCAGGCCGGCCAGCTCGACCACCTGGCCGTCGGCCAGCTCCCGGACGTCGTCGGGCTCCTGGAGCCGCAGCCCGCCGAAGGCGGCCCTGGCCTCGGGGGCGAAGCCGGCCAGGGGGTCGGTGAGCAGGTGCCGGTCGGCCGGGTGGACGAAGGCCGGGATCTCGCGGGCCCCGGCCAGCGGGGCCACCGTCCAGACGTGGTCGAGGTGCCCGTGGGTCAGCAGGGCCGCCACCGGCTTGAGGCGGTGGCGCCGGCAGAGCTCGTCGATCCCGCCCAGGGCGTCCTGGCCGGGGTCGACGACCAGGGCCTCCGAGCCCGGCGCGGTGGCGACCAGCCAGCAGTTCGTCTGGAAGGTCCCGGCGGGAAATCCGGTCACGAGCATGGGCCGCATGCTACCGGAAGGGGTGCCGCCCTCACCTCGGGTTCTCGATAGACTCGGGGCCTGTACTGGAGCGGGAAGGGATGGGATGTCGAAGCAGACGCGCAAGCGGGAGCTGGACCGGCTGCGGGCCAGGCGGGAGGCCGAGCGCCAGCGGGCGCGCCGCCGCCGGGCCCTGCTCACCTACGGGGCCCTCGGGCTGGTCGTGGTCGTGGCCGCCGTGGCCGGCGGGCTGTGGCTGACCGGCGACGACGACACCCCGGCCGCGGCCACCGCGACCACCGTGGCCGGCGCCACCACCACCACCCCGGCCAGCGAGTTCGACGACGCCAGGGCCGGGGCGCCGACCGCCCCCGCCCAGGTCGCCTGCGGCGGCGAGCTCCCGCCCAAGGTGGAGCGCCCGACCTTCAGCAAGCCGCCCACCGCCAAGGTCGACCCGGCCAAGACCTATGTGGCCACCTTCCAGACCTCCTGCGGCGACTTCACGGTCAGGCTCGACCCCGAGAACGCGCCCATCACCACGGCCAACTTCGTGTTCCTGGCCGGCAAGAAGTTCTACGACTCGACCTGGTTCCACCGGATCGTCCCCGGCGGGGCGGCCGGGATCGCGGTCATCCAGGGCGGCGACCCCGAGGGCAGCGGCCGGGGCGGCCCCGGCTACGCCATCGAGGACGAGCTGCCCTCCAGCCCCGAGGCCTACAAGAAGTACTCGGTGGCCATGGCCAACAGCGGCCCCGACTCGGGCGGCAGCCAGTTCTTCATCAACTTCGACGACAACTCCCAGGGCCTGCAGGCCAACTACTCGGTCTTCGGCGAGGTCACCGACGGCCGCGACGTGGTCGACAAGATCGCCAAGGTCCAGGTCGGCGGCCAGAGCGGCGACACCCCGCAGCAGTCGGTCTGGATCGAGAAGCTCACCGTCAAGGAGAGCTGAGTGGCGGGCCCGCTCGCGCTCGTCGGCGTCCCGACGAGCGCCGGGACCCACGGCCCGGGCCAGGAGAAGGCCCCCCGGGCGCTGCGGGCGGCCGGGCTCGTCCGGGCCCTGGAGGCGGCCGGGGCCGAGGTCCGCGACGAGGGCGACCTGCCCGTGGCCATGTACCGGGCGGCCGTCGCCGACCCGCGCCAGCGGGACCTGGAGGGCGTGGCCGAGGTCGCGGGGCGGGTCGCCGGCCGGGTCGCCGAGGTGCTCGGCCGGGGGATGACGCCGCTGGTGCTGGGCGGCGACTGCACCATCACCCTCGGGGTGGTGGCCGGGTTCGCCAGGCACGCCGACGACCTCGGCCTGCTCTACTTCGACGGTGACGCCGACCTGTCGACCCCGGCGACCACCGGATCGGGGGTGCTCGACTCGATGGTCGTGGCCCACCTGCTGGGCGAGGGGGCGCCGGCGCTGGCCCGGCTCGGGCCCCGGGTCCCGCTGCTGCCGGCCGACCGGCTGCTGCTGTTCGGCTTCGACGACCCGGACGACCTCGGCGAGGCCCAGCAGGCCCTCCTGGCCCGGCATGGCCCGACGGCCTGGCCGGCCTCCAGGGTCCGGGAGGCCGCCGGTGGCCCACGGGCGGCGGCGGCCGCCGCCCTGCGCGAGCTGGAGGCCCGGGCGGGGACGGTGGTCGTCCACTTCGACGTGGACGTGGTCGACACCGGCGACCTCCCGCTGGCCAACTTCCCGCACTTCAACCAGGGGCTGACCCTGGCCGACGCCGTCGCCTGCCTCGAGGTGTTCTGCGGCAGCGCCAAGCTGGGCGGCCTGGTCGTCACCGAGGTCAACCCCGACCACGACCCCGACGGCACCCAGCTCGGCCGGCTGGTCGACGGTCTGGTGGCCGCGCTCGCCCAGCGGGCCCCCGCCACCGCCGGATAGCGAACGAATCGTTCGTTGCCGGACCCGGTGGTTGACGCTTCGTCGTCGCCTGGCCAAGGATGCCGGGCATGGACGCCATCGACCAGGCCATCGTCCGGCTGCTGGAGCGCCACGGCCGGCTCAGCCAGGAGCAGCTGGCCAGGAGGGTCCGGCTGTCGCGGCCGGCCGTCCACCAGCGGGTGAAGCGGCTGGAGGCGGCCGGGGTCCTCAAGGGCTACCGGGCGGTGCTCGACTGGGCGGCGATCGGGCTGCCCCTGACCGCGTTCGTGTGGGTGCGGACGGGCGGGGCCGACTGCGCCGGGATCGGGCCGGCCCTGATGGAGCTGGGCGGCGACGACGGCTTCGTCTCCGAGTGCCACCGGGTCACCGGCGACTGGTGCCTGCTCGTCAAGGCCAGGGCGGCCAGCCCGCTCGCCCTCCAGGAGCTGATCGACCGCCTCCGGGCGGTGCCCGGCGTCCAGGCGACCATGACCACCCTCGCCCTGTCCTCGCTGCACGGAACGGAGGAGCCCAGTTGATCGAGCCGATCGAGATCCCCGACGCGACCCGGGAGCCGGCCGCCTACGTCGAGGCGCTGGTCCGGACCCTGGGCGAGCGGGAGCCGCTGGAGGTGCTGCGGGGCACGCCGGCGACGGCCCGGGAGCTGTGCCGCCGGCTCGACGACCGTGGCTGGCGCACGCCCATGGCCGAGGGCGAGTGGACGCCCCTCCAGGTGGTCGGGCACCTGCTGGACGTCGACATCGTCTACGGCTTCCGCTGGCGGCTGATCCTGACCGAGGACCGGCCCTCCTACCCCGGCTACGACGAGAAGGCGTGGTCGCTGCTCCCCCGGCCCGAGCCGAGGCGGCTGCTGGACGCCCTGGACGGGCTCCGGGCGGCCAACCTGGCCATGCTGGAGGGGGTGAGCGACGCCGACCGCGACCGCCTCGGCGTCCACGGCGAGCAGGGCGAGGAGCGCTTCGAGCTGGCCCTGAACAAGGTGGCCGGCCACGACCTGGCCCACCTCAACCAGCTCGCCCGCACGGTCGCGGCCGTCACCGCCGCCCCGGCCCGGAGCTAGGGCGGGCACCGGGCGTGGGCGGCCAGCTGCTGGCCTTCCTCGGGGTCTCGCTGATGGTGATCGTGATCCCCGGCCCCGACACCGCCCTGACGGTCCGCAACGGCCTGGCCGGCGGCCGCCGCGCCGGCGTCGCCACCGCCGCCGGGGTGGCCACCGGCCAGGCCGTCTGGACGATCGCCACCAGCTTCGGCATCGCCGAGCTGATCCAGGCCTCCGAGCCGGCGTTCCTGGCCCTCAGGGTGGCGGGCGCCGCCTACCTGGTCGCGCTGGGGATCCAGTCCCTCTGGAAGGCCCTGTGGACAACCCGGCACCCACAATCCGCGGTTGGGCTACCCTCCCGGTTGGGGCCCCTCCATCGCCGGGTTGCGGTGCGGCGCGCCCGGGAGCCGAGGAGGGAGCCGGCCTCGGGGGCGGGTGGGTCCGGCGCGGACCAGGGGCGTGGGTGGATGAACCCCAGCCGGGGACTGCGACAGGGGGTGGTCAGCAACCTGGCCAACCCGAAGATGGCGGCGTTCTTCCTGAGCCTGCTGCCCCAGTTCGCCGCACCGGGGCACGGCACCGGGGGGATCCTCGGGCTGGGGCTGGTGTTCTGCCTGCTGACCTTTGCCTGGCTGGGGCTGTACAGCGCCGTGGTCGACCGGGCCCGGGTGGTGCTGGGGCGGACGCGGGTGCGGCGGGCCCTTGAGGGGGTCAGCGGGGTGGTGCTGGTCGGGTTCGGGGCCCGGCTGGCGCTGCAGCAGCGCTGAGGCCGTCAGAACCCGCGGGCGCTGTCGAGCAGGATGGTGACCGGGCCGTCGCCGGCCGACTCGACCAGCATGTCGGCGCCGAAGCGGCCGCTGGCCACCGGGATGCCCGACCCGGCGAGGGACTTGGCCACGGCCTCCACGAGCGGGGCGGCCTGCTCCGGCGGGGCCGCGGCCACGTACGAGGGGCGGCGGCCCTTGCGGGCGTCGCCGTAGAGGGTGAACTGGCTGACCACCAGCGCGCCCCCGCCGACCTCGGCCAGGGAGCGGTTCATCCTGCCCTGGTCGTCGCCGAACACCCGCAGGCCGGCCAGCTTGGCGGCCAGCCAGTCGGCGTCGGCCTCGGTGTCGCCGTGGGTGACCCCGACCAGGACCAGCAGCCCGGGGCCGATCTCCCCGGTCAGCTCCCCGTCGGCGACCACCCGGGCCCAGGCGACGCGGGAGACGACCGCCCGCACCTAGCGGTCCCCGTGGCCGTTCCCCGCGTGCGGCACCACCCGGAAGGCGTCGTAGACGCCCTCGACCTTCTTGACGGTGGAGAGGACGTGGGCCAGGTGCGAGATGTCGGCCAGCTCGAAGGTGAAGCGCAGGGTGGCCACCCGGTCGCGGCCGGTGGCCACGGTGGCCGACATGATGTTGACGTGGTGGTCGGAGAGGACCTCGGTGATGTCGCGCAGCAGCTTGGTCCGGTCCAGGGCCTCGACCTGGATGGTGACCGCGAACACGCTCGGCCCCGAGGTGTCCCACTCGACCTCGATGATGCGGTTCTGGTCGCGGCGCAGGTTGTCGGCGTTGGGGCAGTCGCCCCGGTGGACGCTGACCCCGTGGCCGCGGGTCACGAACCCGATGATCGGGTCGCGGGGCACCGGGGTGCAGCAGCGGGCCAGCTTGACCCAGACGTCCTCGACACCCTTGACGACCACGCCCCGGCTGGCCGGCGCGGGCCGGGCCTGGCGGACGGCCCGCTCCAGGATCAGGTCGTCATCGTCGTCGTCCTCCTGCTGCTGGCCGCCCAGGTCGGCCTGGAGGCGGCTGACCACCGCCTGGGCCGAGGTCTGGCCCGACCCGACGGCCGCGTAGAACGCCTCAAGGCTGGCGAAGCGCATGTCGGCGGCGAGCGTGGTCAGGGCCCCGCCCTGGGTCAGCTTCTGCAGCGGCAGGCCGGCCTTGCGCATGGCCCGGACCAGGGCGTCCTTGCCGGCCTCGATGGCGTCCTCGCGCCGCTCCTTGGCGAACCACTGGCGGATCTTGTTGCGGGCCCGCGGGGTCCGGACGATCCCCAGCCAGTCCCGCGAGGGGCCGGCGTCCTGGGCCTTGGAGGTGAAGATCTCGACGTTGTCGCCGTTCTCCAGGGCATGCTCGAGCGGCACCAGCCGCTTGTTGACCCGGGCGCCGACGCAGCGGTGGCCGACCTCGGTGTGGACCGCGTAGGCGAAGTCGATCGGGGTCGCCCCGGCCGGGAGCTGGATCACGTCGCCCTTGGGGGTGAACACGAACACCTCGTCGACGTACAGGTCGGTGTCGAGGTTCTCGATGAAGTCGCGCGGGTCCGACAGCTCCCGCTGCCAGTCGATCAGCTGCCGCAGCCAGCCCATCTCCTGCTCGGTGGCCGGCTTGCCGTCCTTGGTCTTGTAGCGCCAGTGGGCGGCCACCCCGTACTCGGCGGTGCGGTGCATGGCCTTGGTCCGGATCTGGATCTCCAGCGGCTTGCCCTGGGGCCCGACCACGGTGGTGTGCAGCGACTGGTAGAGGTTGAACTTGGGCATGGCGATGTAGTCCTTGAACCGGCCCGGGACCGGCTTCCAGACGGCATGGACCTGCCCGAGGGCGGCGTAGCAGTCCTTGATCGAGTCGACCAGGATGCGCACGCCGACCAGGTCGAAGATGTCGGTGAACTCCTTGCCCCGCACCACCATCTTCTCGTAGATGGAGTAGTAGTGCTTGGGCCGCCCGCTCACCACGGCGTGCAGCTTCACCTGCTTGAGCTGGGCGTTGACCAGGTCGATGACCTCGGTCACGTACTGCTCGCGGGCCGGGTTGCGCTCGGCCGTCATGCGCGCGATCTCCTCGTACCGCAGCGGGTACAGGGTCGCGAAGGCCAGGTCCTCCAGCTCCCACTTGATGTGGTGGATGCCGAGCCGGTTGGCCAGCGGGGCGTAGATCTCCAGGACCTCGCGGGCCTTGGCTTCCTGGGCCTCGCGGTCCAGGTAGCCGACGTCGCGCATGTTGTGGAGCCGGTCGGCCAGCTTGATCACCAGGACCCGGATGTCGCGGGCCATGGCGATGACCATCTTGCGGATGATCTCGGCCTGGGCCGCCTCCCGGCCCTCGAACCCGATCCGGTCCAGCTTGACCAGCCCGTCGGAGATCTTGGCCACCTCGGGCCCGAACTGGGTGGCGATCTCCTCCAGGCTGACCAGGCCCTCCTCGACGGCGTCGTGCAGCAGGGCCGCCTCGACCGAGACCGCGTCCAGGCCCAGGTCGGCCACGACCGTGGCCACCCCCAGCGGATGGGCCAGATACGGCACGCCCGAGGCCCGGCGGCGACCGGCGTGGCGCTCCCGGGCCAGCTCGAAGGCCTTCCCGACGGCGGCCGTGTCGGCCCGCGGGTTGCGCTGGCGGACCCGCTGGAGCAGCGACTCGACCTCGGGCTCGGGCGGCGGGGCGTCGTCATAGGGCCGGGTGACCGCCCCGGCGGCGACCCCGTTCTCGCCGCCCGCGCCGGAGCCGGGCTGGGGCTCGCGTTCGAGCGCCAGCCCGTCGGGGACCGCCGTCGGATGCTGCTGCGCCATCTGTATGGCCCCACCCAGGTCGTCCGCGGCGCCGTTCCGGTCCTGCCGGCGCCACCGCACTGCCCTACGACTCTACCGTTGTCGACCCAGTCGCCGCACCGGTGAAGCCACCGGCGGTCTGGCCACGTCGATCCCCTCTATGCCGATATGTCGATTTCGGCTATACCAGGTTCCCGGCTCAGGGGGGGTTGCGATGGACGCTCGAGGCCGCCTGGCCGCCTGGCTGAAGCCGGTGACCGGCACCCTGGCCCGCTGGCTCGCCAGCTTCATCAACTGGCTCCGGACGCGTGGCGCCTGGCCGATCCTGATCGCCATCGCGATCCTCACGGTCGCCTCGGTGGTCCTCATCACCAACGAGGTCGCGCCGCAGCTGGCGACCGGGATCGTGATGGCGCTCCTCGGCGTCGCCCTGGTCCTCGGCTGTCTGTTCGCGTTCCCGTACGCGGGCGTGTGGCACGAGGACCGGCCCGCGACACCCGAGGACCACCGCAAGTTCGTCAACGACATCCGGACCATGCTCATCAGCATCGTGGTCGGAGCGTTCGGCCTGGTCACCATCTACCTGACGCTCGTGTCGGCGCAGGCCGCGGCCAAGTCGGCGGTCGCTTCGGAGAACCAGGTGGAGGTGGCCAGGCGGGAGGCGGCGGCCAGCCGGCTGGCCTCGGCCGGTGACCTGATGAACCGCGAGAACACCGGCGTCCGGCTGATCGGCGTGGCCACGATGAGCAAGCTCATCGACGACGAAGGCGTGGAGGCGGTCGACGGCTACCGGTCGCTGGCCGCGTACGTCCACGACCGCTCGCCGTGGACGCCGGAGAAGCGGACGGTCTGGGCCGAGCTGACCAAGCGGGAAGGCCGGATCGCGGAAAACCATCCCCGGGTCGGCGTCGGGTCCCTGCGCAAGCGCGCCCCCGACGTGCAGTCGGCGCTGTCGGTGGTGGGCGCGGGGAAGAAGCCGGCACCGGGGCTCAGGGTCGACTTCCGGGACGTCGACCTCCAGGGCGCGGCCCTGGGCCACGCCCGGCTCGCCGGGGCGCTGTTCAGCGGCGCACACCTCGACTACCTGGACACCCGGACCGGCGAGGGCCCGTACGCCACCTTCGCCGGGGCCGAGTTCAAGGGGGCAACGCTGTACGGCGCGTACTTCCACAACGCCGAGCTCGGCCGAGCGCACTTCGACACGCCCCACGAGCGCCAGGTCACCGATCTGCGCTACGCCGAGTTCCGGGGTGCGTCGGCGGTGGATGCCCACTTCGAGCGGGCCGACCTGCGCGGTGCGGTCTTCACCCCGAGCAAGGTGGGCCGCACCAACCTCAAGCAGGCGCAGTTCAACGGCGCCGACCTCCGGGGGGCGGTGTTCGACGGCGCCGACCTGTCCGGGGCCGATTTCCGCGAAGCCAGGCTGGAGGGGGCCAGCTTCAAGGGCGCCGTCCTCAGCGCGGTCAACTTCGACCTCGCCGACCTCAAGGGTGCCATCTATGACGCCGGGACGATCTGGCCCGTGGGGTTCTACGCCCCGCCGGACCGGGGGGTGATCGAATGACGGCGACCCGGCGCTAGTGGCCCCCGGCGTGGCTCTTGTATCGCTGGAGGGCCTCGTCGAGGACGACGTGGCCGACGTAGGCGTCGCGCCAGCCGAAGGTCTCGACCGTCTTGTCCTCCAGCTGCTTGTAGATCTTGAAGAAGTGCTCGATCTCCCGCAGCAGGTGGGCCGGGGCCTGCTCGATCCCGTGGATGTGGTTCCAGTGGGGGTCGGTCAGGGGGACGACCAGCAGCTTCTGGTCCGGCCCCTTGTCGTCGGCCATGTCCAGCATGCCGACGATCCGCCCCTGGATCTCGCAACCCGGGAAGGTGGGCTCGCCGAGCAGGACGAGGGCGTCCAGGGGGTCGCCGTCCTCGGCCAGGGTGTCGGGCACGAACCCGTAGTCGGTCGGGTAGTGGACGGGGCTGAACAGCATCCGGTCGAGCCGGATCCGGCCGGTCTCGTGGTCGAGCTCGTACTTGTTCCGCGACCCCTTGGGGATCTCCACGATGACGTAGATCGGCAGATCCCCCCTGCCGGGGCCGTCAGTACCGGACGAGGCTGAAGAACTCATAGCCTTCGATCAGCTTTCTGCCCTCGAGGAACTCGAGCTCGATCAGGGTGGCGATACCGATGACCTTGCCCCCCAGGCGCTCGACCAGACGGGCCGCCGCCCGGGCCGTGCCGCCGGTGGCGAGCACGTCGTCGACGATCAGGACCCGCTCGCCGGGGACCACGGCGTCGGCGTGCAGCTCCAGGGTGGCGGTGCCGTACTCGAGCGCGTACTCCTCGGCCTCGACCTGGTAGGGCAGCTTGCCGGCCTTGCGGACGGGGAGGAAGCCGGCCCCGAAGTGGTAGGCCACCGGGGAGGCCAGGATGAAGCCGCGGGCCTCGATGCCGACGACCTTGTCGATGTTGCCCCGGCCGAAGTGGACGACCGTCTCGTCGATCACCGAGGAGAAGGCGACCTCGTTGGCCAGCAGCGGGGTGATGTCCTTGAAGACGATCCCCGGCTTGGGGAAGTCGGGCACGTCGCGGATGAGGGCCCGCAGGCGCTGGATGTCGATGGGCACGGAGGGTCCTCCTGTCGGTGGCTAGCGCCGCCGGCGCTTGGCCGGGCGGGACTGCTGGCGTCCGGACGGCTTGCGGCGCTGCTGGGTCGGGCGTGGCTTGGGCGGCTGGCGGCGGGCCGGCGCCTGGGCGACCGCGGCCGGCTCGGCGGTCTCGGCGACCTCGTCCTCCACCGGCTCCTGCTCGTCGTCGGGGGCCAGCTCCGGCTCGGGCGGCGGGACGGGGGCCCGCCGGGAACGGCCGTCACGGGCCGCGGCCGAGCCGGCCGCGCTCCGGGTCGAGCCGGCGCCGGGCCGGGCCGGCCGCTCGGGGCGCTCGGCCCCGGGGCCCTGGGTGGCCAGGCGCTCGACCCGGGCCCGGAGCTGGGCGTAGCGGGGCTCCTTCTCCTTCCACATGGCCACGATCGGCGGGGCGATGAAGATCGAGGAGTAGGCGCCGGCGGCCACGCCCACGAACAGGGCCAGGGCCAGGTCCTTGAGGGTCTCGGCCCCGAGCAGGTAGGAGCCGACCAGCAGCAGCCCCAGGATGGGCAGCAGCGAGGCCAGCGAGGTGTTGAGCGACCGCATCATCGTCTGGTTGACGGCCAGGTTGGTCGCCTGGGAGTAGGTGGTCCGCGACATGGCGGTGAGCGAGCCGGTGTTCTCGCGGACCTTGTCGAACACGACGACGGTGTCGTACAGCGAGTAGCCGAGGATGGTGAGCAGGGCGATCACGGACGCCGGGGTGACCTCGAAGCGGGCCAGGGCGAAGATCCCGGCGGTGATGATCAGGTCGTGGAGCAGCGCCACCAGCGCGGCCACGGCCATCTTGAACTCCATCCGCAGCGACACGTAGATGACGACCACGACCAGGAACACCAGCAGGGCGATCACCGCCCTGCGGGAGACCGCGCTCCCCCACTTGGAGCCGATCGAGTCGGTGGAGACGCCGTTGGTCTCGACCCCGGCCACCTCGGCCAGCCCGGCCCGGATCCTGGCCACCTCGGCCGGGGCCAGCTCCTCGGTCTGGACGATCACCTGGACCGGGTCGTCCTCGGTCACCTGGACGACCTCGGCCGCCGACCCGACGGCCTCGCGGACCTGGGCCTCGGTCACCTCGGTCGTCGGCTGGACCCGGAACACGGCCCCGCCCTTGAAGTCGATGCCGAAGTTGAGACCGGGCACGACCAGGCTGACCAGCGAGATCAGCACGAGCAGGCCCGAGATGGTGAACCACAGGCGCCGGCGGCCGACGATGTCGAAGCTGGTCTCGCCGTGGTACATGCGGCTGGCGAGGGACACGGACAGGTTCCTCCTTGCGGGGGTCAGACGGCGGCGCGGATGCCGACGAAGCGCCCCTCCTGGAACAGGCGGAGTCGGGTGAGCAGGGAGACCGCCGGCCGGGCGAAGAACCAGGCGGCGAAGAAGTCGATCAGGGTGGCCAGGCCGAGGGTGAACGCGAAGCCCCGCACCGGGCCGATGGCCAGCACGTACAGGATCACCGCGGCGAAGAACGACACCGCGTTGGCCGAGACCAGGGTGTGGAACGAGCGCTGCCAGCCCCGGTCGACCGAGGTGCGCAGGGACTTGCCGTCGCGGACCTCGTCTTTGAGCCGTTCGAAGAACACCACGTAGGTGTCGGCCGAGATGCCGACGGCCACGATCAGCCCGGCGATGCCGGCCAGGGTCAGGGTGAAGCCGATCAGCTCGCCCATCAGGATGACGATGCCGACGTTGAGGGCGGCGGCGATGGCCAGGCCGACCCAGATGACCAGGCCAAGGCCCCGGTAGTAGACCAGCACGTACAGGAACACCAGGCCGAGGCCGACGGCCCCGCCGATCAGGCCGGCCCGCAGGGAGTCGGCCCCGAGGGTGGCGCTGACGGTGGTGCGGCTCTGCGGGTCGAGCGTGAGGGGCAGGGCGCCCGAGGAGATCAGCGGGGCCAGGTTCTCGGCCTCGCCCTGGGTCTGGCCGGTGATCACGGCCGTGCCGCCGCTGATGCCCTGGTTGCACTGGACGTCGGAGGCCACCGGCGGGTAGTTGATGACCACCGCGTCCAGGGTGATGGCGATGTTCCGCTTGGGGTCGCCGTCGGGGTTGCAGGCCGCCTTGCCGGTCAGGTCCTGGAAGCGGTCACCGCCGCGGCCGCTGAAGTTGAGCTGGGTCTCCCACTGGCCGGTGGTGACCCCGCCCTGGCCGGTGGTGGCCAGCTGGGGCCGGGCCGAGGAGATGTCGGTGCCGCCCAGGCTGACCGCGCCCATGCGCAGCTTGGGCGAGTTGGCGTCGGGCCGCAGCTGCCCGGCCTCGTTGCGGGCGCACAGCACGACCTCCTTCTCGGGGTCGTCCTTGCCGGTGTAGGTCTCGGGCTTGGTGCAGTCGACCGCCTTGAACGGGTCCTGGGTGTACTTGGGGTCGCTGGGCCCGATGATCTCGACGACCGGGCGGAACTGGAGCTGGGCGGTGGTGCCGACGGCCGCGATCACCTCGTCGGGGTTGGGCACGTCGGGGATCGAGACCACGATGTTGCCGCCCTCCAGGTTCACCTCCGACTCGGCGACGCCCTTGGAGTTCACCCGGTTCCGGATGATGTCGACGGTGGTGTTGAGCTGCTCCTCCGTCGGCTCGCCGCCCCGCGGGTTGGTGGGCACGAAGGTGACGCTGGACCCGCCGCGCAGGTCAAGGCCCAGCCGCGGCTCGAGGTCCCGGACCGCGATCACCGCCCAGACCACGCCCACCAGCGTGAACACGACCAGCAGGGGGATGACGTAGCGACGGGATCCTGGCACGGACGGAGCGCTCCTTGTGTGCTGCGCGATGCAAGGGGTTCGGAACAGAGAGCCTAGCGGTTTTCTCCTGCGTTCGAGCGGGCTACAGCAGGCTGTGGCCGTTGACGGTCATGCGGAACTTGCAGTCGAGGCCCTCGGCGGCCCGCCGGCACATCATCATGCGGACCAGGAAGATCTCGAAGTACTCCAGGATGTCGGACACGCTGGTGTCGATCTGGAGCTCGAGGGTGATGGTGCGGCTGGTGGCGTCGACCCGCACGAAGGAGTGGGTGGCCGAGTAGTTCACCCGGTCGTGGATGTCGAACTCGACCCGCGCGTCCTTGCGCACCCGGGAGCGGTGGACGTCGGACTTGTCGGCGATGTTGACCGCCGCCGACACCGGCGACACGGGATGGCCGAGCTCCTCCTCGTGGTTGCCGATGGCCCCGATGACCAGGCCGATGTCCTCGGTGGCCATGCCCAGCTCGGTGAGGATGGGCAGGGCCAGCAGGGCCGAGGTCTGGGGGTGGTTCTGGCGCGAGATCACGTTGCCGACGTCGTGCAGGTAGCCGGCGACGGCGGCCAGCTCGGCCAGGTGCCGGTCGTAGCCGAGCCGGTCGAGGATGTTGAAGGCGATGTGGCCGACCAGGTTGGCGTGGCGGAAGCCGTGCTCGGTGTAGCCGAGGCGGCCGGTGAACTGGTCGGCCAGGGCGATGTAGGTCTGGATGACCTTGTGGCCGGCGACCTGGTCGAGCAGGCGGAGCTCGCCGGCGTCGGGCCGGCGCTCCGGAAGGCTCATCGTTCGGGGCGCTCCTCTTCGTCGGCGACCTCGGACGCCCCGCCGACGGGCTCGGGGTTGACCTTGCCCGAGATGGCCCGGCGGTTGAGGCGGGCCTCGACGCCCGGGGACAGCTCGATGGTGACGATCTCGCCGTCGAAGCGGCGGATGGTGCCGAGGAACCCTGCCGAGGTGACGATCTCGTCGCCCAGCTGCAGCGAGGACTGCAGCGACTGCAGGGCCTTGAGGCGGCGCTGCTGGGGGCGGATGAGCAGGAAGTAGAAGACGGCGACCATCAGCACGAGGACGACGAGCGACCCGCTACCTTCCATGGATTCAGGACCTCCGAGGGTGCCGATGCGGCGGCAATCCTACTCCGGGTCCCGCTCGAAGAGGGAGCCGGGGGCCGGGGCCGCGCCGGGGCCCCTCGGCTCCTCGATCCCGAGATGGGCGAAGGCGGCCGCGGTGGCCACCCGGCCCCTCGGGGTGCGCTGGAGGAAGCCGAGCTGGAGCAGGTACGGCTCGGCCACGTCCTCGACCGTGTCCTGCTCCTCCCCCACCGACACGGCCAGGGTGGCCAGGCCGACCGGGGCGCCGCCGAAGCGCTCGCACAGCACCCGCAGCAGGGCCAGGTCGAGCTTGTCCAGCCCCAGCCGGTCGACCTCGAACAGCTCCAGGGCGGCCTCGGCGATGGCCTCGTCGACCGACCCGTCGGCCCGGACCTCGGCGTAGTCGCGGACCCGGCGCAGCAGCCGGTTGGCGATCCTCGGGGTGCCCCGGGACCGCCGGGCCAGGACCTCGGCCCCGGCCTGGTCGATGGCCACCCCGAGGATGGCCGCCGAGCGGGTGACGATCGCCTGGAGGTCGGCCGGGACGTAGTAGTCGAGCCGGGCCGAGAAGCCGAAGCGGTCGCGCAGGGGCGAGGTGATCAGGCCGGTCCGGGTGGTGGCGGCGACCAGGGTGAAGCGCGGCAGGTCGAGGCGGAGGCTGCGCGCCCCCGGGCCCTTGCCGAGCACGACGTCGATCTGGAAGTCCTCCATGGCCGGGTAGAGGACCTCCTCGACGGCCCGGGGGAGGCGGTGGATCTCGTCCACGAACAGCACGTCGCCCGGCTCCAGGCCGGTGAGGATGGCGGCCAGGTCGCCGGCCCGCTCCAGGGCCGGCCCGGAGGTGACCCGGAAGCCGACCCCGAGCTCGGCGGCCACGATCGCGGCCAGGCTGGTCTTGCCGAGGCCCGGCGGGCCCGAGAACAGCAGGTGGTCGGGGGGCAGGCCGCGCCGGCGGGCCGACTCGAGCACGATCCCGAGCTGCTCCCGGATCCTGGCCTGGCCGACGAACTCGTCCAGCTTGCGCGGGCGCAGGCTGCCCTCGCTGGCCCGCTCGGCGTCCGAGGGCCAGGGGTCGAGCAGGTCGCTGTCGGTCATCGGCTGGTCCCCAGGTTGCGGAGGGCCATCCGGAGGAGCTCCTCGGTCGAGTGCTCGCCGGCGTCGGGCGGGAGGGCGGACAGGGCGGTCTTGATCTCGGCCGGGCCGTAGCCGAGGGCGCCGAGGGCCTCGCGGACCTCGGCGTAGGCCGGGCGGCCGGCCGTCTCCACGGCCGGGTCGGGCTCGCCCTCGCCCAGCTTGCCCTTGAGCTCGAGGATGAGCCGGGCCGCGCCCTTGCGCCCGACCCCCGGGACCAGCGTGAGGGCGTCGGTGTCGCCGGCGCTGACGGCCCGGCGCAGGGCGTCGGGGGCGTGCACGGCCAGCACGGCCAGGGCCAGCTTGGGCCCGACCCCGGTGGCGGTCAGCAGCTGCTCGAAGGCGCGGCGCTCGTCGGTGGTGGCGAAGCCGTACAGGGCCAGGGTGTCCTCGCGCACGTAGGTGACGGTGTGGACCAGGACCTCGCCGTCGCGGGGCAGCCCGGCGGCCGCCTTGGGGGTCAGGAACACCCGGTAGCCGACCCCCCCGACCTCGATCACGGCCCCGTCGGCCAGGACCTCGAGCAGCCGCCCGCGCAGGCTGGCGATCATCGCCCGCTCCCCTTGGCCAGCCCCGGCGAGGTCGGGGCGGCCCGGGCCAGCCAGTCGGCGGTCGAGGCGGCGCCGATCGACCCGCCCCCGCCCCCGCCATCTGGTCCGGCGCCGGCCAGGCCGGCGTGGTTGTGGTGGCAGAGGGCGACGGCCAGGGCGTCGGCGGTGTCGG
>CALGFH010000170.1 GCA_937881255.1 uncultured Actinomycetes bacterium | reverse complement strand
GCCGCCATCGGGGCGAACCGCGAGTACTGCCCCTGGAAGGTGACGGTCACGGTGTCGGTGGGGCCGTTGCGGTGCTTGGAGAGGATCAGGTCGGCCTCGCCCTTGCGGGGCGACTCCGGGTCGTAGAGGTCGTCGCGGTAGATGAACAGGACCACGTCCGCGTCCTGCTCCAGGGCGCCGGACTCCCGCAGGTCGGACAGCATCGGCTTCTTGTCCGAGCGGGCCTCGGGCTGGCGCGACAGCTGCGAGATCGCGATCACCGGGACCTCGAGCTCCTTGGCCAGCAGCTTGAGCGACCGGGAGATCTCGCTGACCTCCTGCTGGCGGCTCTCGAACCGCTTGCTGGGCTGCATCAGCTGGAGGTAGTCGACCACCACCAGCCCGAGCCCGTGCCGCTGCCGCAGCCGCCGGCACTTGGCCCGGATCTCCATCATGGTCGTCCCGGGCGAGTCGTCGATGAACAGCGGCGCGTCGGCCAGCTTGCCCAGCGACCGGGTCAGCCGGGTCCAGTCCGACTCCTCCATCCTCCCCGTCCGCAGCCGCTGCATGTCCACCGTGCACTCGGCGCACATCAGCCGCTGGACCAGCTCGGTCTTGCTCATCTCGAGCGAGAACACCACCGTCGGCACCCCCGCCCGCACCGCCGCGTGCCGGGCAACGTCCAGGCCCCAGGTCGAGTTGTGGACGACGATGTCGCTGGCGACGAAGTTGTGGGTGCCGTCGACCGTCAGGTCGTAGACCTGGTCGACCCCGTCGGGCTCGACCGCCACGACCTCGTCCCAGAGCACCTCGGAGTCGGCGAGCTGCCGCAGGCGCTCGGAGTCGAGGGCCTTGGCGAGCCGCAGGAGCCGCTCGCGGCCGATGTCCTCCTTGCCGACATGCCAGTTGTGGTTGCGTGGCAGGCCGCAGCGCGCGCTGACCTCGGCCCAGGAGAGCGTGCCCTTCTCCTCCAGGACGAGCCTCCAGGCCGCTCGCGGCACGGTGTCGGTGTTGGCGATGCCGGCCCGGGCGCCGATCGCGCCGAGCACGACTTGGACCTGGCGCTCCTTGGAGAAGATGCCGACCTCTCGGCAGAAGCGCTCGACCTGGTAGGTGTGGCTCATCACCACGTGCCACGCGTAGCGGACCTCGCCCTGGTAGGTCACCTTCTTGCGCCGGAGGAACGCGCTGAGCCCGAGGCGGAGCAACAGATGCTGGACGCCGCGGGCCAGCTCCTCGCTGATGCTGCAGTAGCCGATCTCCGCCTTGACCGACGCCCGCCTGGAGGTGCTCCGCCGCCGGTACCGGACGATGCTGGCCCAGCCGTCGGTGGCGTAGAGCCGCGACAGGAACAGTCGGATCTGTCGGTCGGGCAAGCGGAAGTAGGCGGCTGGGATGCGCTTCCCGGCGCTGCCGACCCCCATGAGCCCCATCGAGGTCAGATGCTGGGTGAGCGGGTTGGGCCGACCCCAGGGCGTGCCCAGGCTCAGGGCGGTGGTGTGGCGGTGGACCTCCTCACCCGAGCGCTGCCGGCGGAACTCGTCGGCGCAGTCGATGCGCTCGCAGCGGCGGAACGCAACCTCGACCGCGCGGACCCCGGCACACTCGGCCCAGGCGGCGGCATCGGCACGGACTACCGGGTCGCAGGCGTTGAGGCGTGGTGTGGCGCTGGTCAGCGATCCGTCACCGATCAGGTAGGCGGTCAGGGCGACGAGCTCGTCCGGCACCTCCGATACCGTCGGAGCGCATTCCAGCCGTCGAGGCACCGCGATCCGCGCCCCGGGCTGGAGCTCGCCGAGCGGGACCCAGCCGTCGAGGGTGCGGAACGGGTGGTTGCCGGTCGCCCGGATGGTCCGGCCGCTGCGGGTGGTGAGCCGGAACACCGGCTTGATCCCGTTGTCGAGGAACGCGCTCGGCCGCACCGTGTGGAATCGCCAGTCTTCATCGAGGGTGTGCAGGCGCAGGTCCTCGCCGGCCCGGCCCCGCCGGACGAACTCGCCGACGGTCATGCGGGCCCCAGTGGAGGCCTCGGTGATCAGCGTGTCCTGCGCAAGGCACTTCCCCACCGCCGGCCTGGCCGCCACGATGATGAGGTTGGCCGGCTGGAGGCCCGAGGTGAGGCGGTCGAGGTCGGGGAAGCCGGTGGGGACGCCGGTGATCTCGCGGTGGTCCTCGTGGAGGCGCTCGATCGCCTCCAGGGTGCCGGTGAGGACGTCGCGGAGGGAGTGGTAGTCCTCGGTGACCCGGCCCTGGGCGACCTGGTAGACGAGCGACTCGGCGATGTCGACGGCGCGCTCGGTGTCCTGGGGGGTCTCGAAGCCGAGCTGGACGATCTGGGTGCCGACGTCGATCAGGCGGCGCAGGACGCCCGCCTCCTTGACGATGCGGGCGTAGTAGGTGGCGTTGGCGGCGGTGGGGACGCTGGCCACCAGGGTGTGGAGGAAGGGGGCGCCGCCGATGTCGGCCAGGGAGCCGTTGCGGCGCAGCTCCTCCTGGACGGTGACGGCGTCGACGGCGTCGCCGTGGCCGTACAGCTCCAGGACCGAGCGGAACACCGTGCGGTGGGCCGGGCGGTAGAAGTCGTCCTCGCGCAGCAGCTCGAGGACCTCGGCGATGGCGTCCTTGGAGAGCAGCATCGAGCCGAGGACCGACTCCTCGGCCTCGATGTTGTGGGGTGGGACGCGCTCGTAGGCTGGGGAAGCGCTGGCCCGCGAGCCGCCCTCGGGCACGGGGCGGATGGCCATTGCTGTGCTCCTTGCTGGTCGCTCCCCTGCCTAGCCGGGCACGACCTCCACGTTCACGGTCGCCTCGACCTCGGGATGGAGCCGGATGGTGAGGCGGTGGGTGCCGATCGACTTGATGGGGGCGTCCAGGTGGATGCGGCGCCGGTCGATGGAGGTGCCGCCGGTGCGCTCGACCGCGTCGGCGACCTGCGGGGTCGTGATCGACCCGAACAGGCGCCCCTCCTTGCCGGCCTTGGCCGGGATGGTGACCTTGAGGGCCTCGAGGTGGCCGGCGATGGAGCGGGCCTGCTCCAGGTCGGCGATCTCGCGGGCGACCCGCCGTGCCCGGATGCCCTCGGCCTGCCGGACCGCGCCGGGGGTGGCCAGGCGGGCCAGGTTGCGGGGCAGCAGGTAGTTGCGCCCGTACCCGGCCGAGACGTCGACGATGTCGCCGGGCGCCCCGACCCCCCTGACCTCCTGGTTCAGGATGACCTTCATTGGGGCGCTCCTATCGGATCGAGTACGGGAGCAGGGCCATCTCCCGGGCGTTCTTGACGGCGGAGGCGACGTCGCGCTGGTGCTGGGCGCAGTTGCCGGTGACCCGGCGGGCGCGGATCTTGCCCCGGTCGCTCATGAACTTGCGCAGCAGGTTGACGTCCTTGTAGTCGATGTAGTCCTGGTGCTCGGCGCAGAACTGGCAGAACTTGCGCTTGGGCTTGCGCTGGAAGGTGCTCTTGGGCATTCAGGTGCTGCCTTTCGGGGGTTCGCCGTCTAGAACGGCGGCTCGTCGTTGAACTGGCCACCCTTGCTCGCCCCGGCCGCGCTGCCCGCCCAGTCGCCGCCGCCGCCACCCGACCCGCCCCGGCTGGAGCGCTCGACCTTGGCGGTGGCGAACTTGAGGCTGGGGCCGATCTCGTCGGCCTCGACCTCGGTGACCGAGCGCTTCTCGCCCTCGGGGGTCTCCCAGGAGCGGGTCCGGAGCCGGCCGACCACGATGCAGCGGGTGCCCTTCTGGAGGGTCTCGGCCACGTTCTCGGCCTGCTGGCGCCAGACGTTGATCCGGAAGAACGAGGTCTCCCCGTCCTTCCAGGAGTCGCCCTCGCGGACGCGGGGGGTGACGGCCAGCCGGAAGTTGGCCACGGCCGCCCCGTTGGGGGTGAAGCGCAGCTCAGGGTCGTCGGTCAGGTTGCCGACGAGCATGACTTGGTTGTCGTTTGCCACGTGCGGTGTACCACCTCTCGCATCCCGCGCCGGCTCCCAGGCCGGGCACGAACCAGTACGAGGCCTCGACCTCGAGCCTCTCGCGGTCTTCGGTCGGGACCAGCGGGGAAGGAGACGCCGGTCAGGCGGCCTGGGGCCGGATGACCTTGTGCCGGACCACATTGTCGGCCAGGAAGAGCACCCGCGACAGCTCGTCGACCGTCTCGGGCGTCGCCTCGAGGTCGACGACCGTGTAGTAGCCCTCTTCGATGTGCCGGATCTCGTAGGCGAACCGGCGCTTGCCCCAGTGGTCGATGTTGCCGACCGTGCCGCCACGGCTGGTGACGGTGGTCAGGAACCGATCGACCGCCGCCTTGGCGTCCTTGTCCTCCAGGCTGGGGTCGAGGATCAGCATGACTTCGTAGTGACGCATGTCACCTCCTCTGGACTGAGCGGCCCCCGTTGTGGGAGCAGGAGTGTGAAGCCGGCCGAGGGTAGCAGGCGCGCTGCCCGCGTCGCCAGCCGGCTCCGGTGGGTGTCCCGATGGTCCCAGCCATGGAGCCAGTCTCCCACCAGGCCGTGACAGTCACCGGCGAGTTTCCACAGCCCCCTCGTGGGCGTCCGGCTGGCGGTTGAACGCCTGGACGACCAGCGCGCAGGCCACCAGCAGGAGCAGGTTGCGCAGGGTCAGCAGGCCGATGTCGAGCGGGTAGAGGCGCCGCAGCTGGGTGTAGCGGAACGGGAACACGACCTGGCTGACCAGGGCGGCCGCGACCAGCGTCCAGAGCGCCCGCCGGCCCGCGAGGACCAGGGCCAGCCCGACCATCGGGGCGCACAGCCAGACCAGGTACTGGGGCGACAGCACCCTGGTGGGCAGGACGAAGGCGAAGGTCCCGAGGGTGAAGGCGCCGGCCCAGTCGGCCGGGCCGAGCCCGCCCCTGGCCCGGGCCCGGCGCCAGACCAGCCAGGCCACGGCGGCCAGCCCGGCCGCGGTGGCCACCCCCGAGAGGGCCTTGAAGACCCCGGACACGCTGGAGCTGAGGTCGTAGGCGCCGAAGCCGTAGACGGTCTGGGCGGGCAGGCCGAACAGGTGGGCGATGCCGATCAGGTTGGCCCACAGGCTCTCGATCTGCACCCCCCGCTGCACGTGGTACAGCACCGAGTCGGCCGTGCCCCTGGCCGAGAGGACCAGCGCCGGCACCACCGTCAGGCCGAAGCCGGCCAGGAACGGCGGCACCGTCCGCAGCAGCGACCGCCCCCACCCGAGCGCCGGCACCATGCCCAGGACCAGCAGCGGGGCCAGCACCCCGGGGAAGATCTTGGCCGCGGTGCCGTACCCGAGGGCGGCCGCCGCCCAGCCGAAGCGGCCCTCGGCGGCCATCGCCGCCGCCAGCAGCACGCACACCGCCGGCACGAGGTCGAAGCGGAGCACCAGCAGCGGCCCCACGGCCACCATGGCCAGCACGTAGGCCAGCGGGATGCGGCGGCGCCCGGCGTCGACCACCCGGCCGAGGCGGGTCGCGGCCCACAGCCCGACGGCGTCGACCAGCAGCATCTCGACCGCGAAGGCGAGCCGGTAGCCGCCGCCGGTGCCGACCACCAGCCCGGGCAGGATGGTGAAGGGGACGCTGCCCGGCGGGTACTCGGTGGCCACCTCCCGGTAGGGCAGCTCCCCCTGGAACATCCGCTCCACCTTGGCCCCGTAGAAGCGGACGTCGCCGAACAGGGCGGCCGAGTACAGCCGCGGGTTGAGCGAGACGACCAGCAGGATCACCCGGGTGAGCAGCCACAGCCCGACCACCAGCAGGTCGATCGTGCCCCCGGCGGCCCGGTCGCGGCCCCGGGCGCGGGCCCAGACGGGGCCGCGCCGTGTGCCGCTCGCCGCGGTTGCGGCCCGCATGCCTCCTGGCCCGCCTAGGCCGGGGTGGTCGGGTCGGGGCCCGGCCCTGGCAGGCCCAGCGAGGTCGGCGGCACCGACGGGCCGGGCTGGGTAGGCGACGGGAAGGTCGGCGGCGGGTTCTGCGGCCCCGGCTGGGTCGTCGGGGGGACGGTGACCGGCGGGGCCGTGGTGGTGGAGTTCAGCACCACGCCGCCCAGCTCGGCCGGGGGGACGAACGGCTTGTTGGGCCGGTCGCGGGTGGCCACGTCCATGAAGTCGTGCCAGATCTGGGCCGGCAGCGACCCGCCGGACACGCCGGCCAGGCCGCGGACGCCGACCAGCTTCTGCTGGGGCTTGTCGAAGCCGAGCCAGACCGAGGTGACCAGGTCGCTGGTGTAGCCCACGAACCGGGCGTCGGTGTAGTCGCTGGTCGTGCCCGTCTTGCCGGCCACCTCGCGGCCGAAGAGCCGGGCCGCGTTGCCGGTGCCGTTCTCGACCGCGCTCTTGAGGACCATGTTCATGGTGTCGGCGTGGACCTGGGCGATCACCTGGGTGCCCTGGGGGTCGCGGTGCTCCTCGAGCACCCGGCCGCGGGAGTCCTCCACCTTCTCGACCAGGTGCGGGGTCTGGTGGATGCCCCGGTTGGCCCAGGTCCCGAAGGCCGAGGCCAGCTGGAGGGTGGTCACGTCCCCGGAGCCGAGGGACAGGGCCAGGACGGGCTTGAGCACGGGCGCGTCCTCGAGCGGCCGCGGGTCCTTGACCGGCTGGCCGGCGAGCTCGGCGGCCAGGCCGTGGGCCTTGGCGAACTTGGCCACCCGGTCGGGCTTCACCAGCTGCATGAGCTGCACGTAGACGGTGTTGACGGACAGCCGGGTGGCGTCCCGCAGGGTCATCTGGCCGTACGGGGTGTCGCCGTAGTTGGTGAAGTCCTCGCCGTCGACGATCAGCTCCGCCGGGCCCGGGTACACCGAGTTGACCGAGTAGCCGTCGCTCAGGGCCTGGGCGAGCACGAACGGCTTCATGGTCGAGCCGGCCTGGCGGATGGAGTTGGTGGCGTAGTTGAACTGGCGCGTCTTGAAGTTCCAGCCGCCGTACATGGCCCGCACCGCCCCGTTCCGGGGGTCGATCGAGACCAGGGCCGCCTTCGGGTCGTTCTTGGGGTCGTTCAGGATCCGCTTGACCGTCTGGTTGGCCTGGTCCTGCATCTTCATGTCGAGGGTCGTCCGGACCCGCAGGCCGCCCAGGTTCACCGCCTCGGCGCCGTAGCGGGCGACCAGGTACTGGCGGACCTTCTCGAGGAAGAAGGGCGCCCTGGAATTGGCGATGCCCTGGCGCTTGGCCGTCCAGGAGACCCCGAGCTTGCGCTGTATGGCGGCGCGCCCCTCCTTGGCCGACAGCCAGCCGCGGTCGACCATCGCCTGGAGGATGTAGTCGCGCCGGACCTTGAGCGAGGCCGCGTGCTCCTTCTTGCCGTAGAACTCGGGGCTGCGGATCACGCCGGCCAGCAGGGCCGACTGGTCCGGGGTGAGGTCCTCGACGGTGACCTTCTTCTTGTTCGGGACCGAGAAGTAGGTGCGGGCGGCGGCGTCGACCCCGTAGGCCCCGCGGCCGAAGTACACGGTGTTCAGGTAGAACTCGAGGATCTGGTCCTTGGAGAACTTGCGCTCCAGCTTGACCGCGAGCACGGCCTCCTTGAGCTTGCGGAACAGGGTCCGGTCGCGGCCGACCCCCGGGAAGGCGTTCTTCACGTACTGCTGGGTGATGGTCGAGCCGCCCTCGGAGATGCGGCGGCGCAGCAGGTTGGCCGCGGACGCCCTGGCCAGGCCGCGCCAGGAGATGGCCCCGTGGTCGTAGAAGTCACGGTCCTCGGCGGCCAGCACCGCCCGGCGGGCGTCCTCGGGGATCTGGTCCAGGGAGACGACCCGGCGGTTCTCCTGGGCCGAGAGGGTGCCGATCTCGTGCTTGCCGGTCTCGTCGAGGAACACGATCGTCTGGGCGGTCGGGACCTCGGACGGCACGGGCACGCGGGCGAAGGCGTAGATCAGCCCGATGACCGTGCCCGCGGCGACGGCCACGGCCGGCACGGCCAGCCACAGCGTCCAGCGCAGGACCCGGCGGAGGCGGGAGCGGCTGGGGGGCGCCTGCTTGCGCTCCTTGCCCTGCGGTCTGCCCTGCTGTTGGTGCCTGGCGGCCCGGGTGGGGGTGATCGGGGGTGCTGCCATAGCGCAAGGATGGTACTGCACCCTTGCCCAGAAACCGATTTCCGCGACCGCGACGACCGGTCAGCCGACGTGGCGGCGGCCCAGCAGGTACCGCTGGGCGAGGTGGTTCCAGTAGCAGCCGGTGCAGACCTCGACCACGTAGCAGGCCACCTCGTCCATGGAGCGGTGCAGGTCGGCCAGGCCGGTGCGGGGCCAGACGCGGCCGTTGGCCTGGCGCAGGGCCTCGCCGAACACGTAGGTGACGTGGACCAGCGGTTCGGCCTCGCAGACCGGGCAGGGGGTCGGGGTCTGCTCGCCGACGTTGCGGGCCGCCCGGAGCAGCTCCGGGTGGGCGTCGCAGACGTCGTCGCGCGACAGCCGGCCACCACGGAGCTCGGTGAGCTTCGCCCGCTTGGCCAGGGTGTAGTCGACAAGCCGCATCTCGGCGCCAGTGTACCCGGGGCACCTTCACCGGGAACGGGTCACGATCCGGCAACGCGAGTTGACATGCTCGCGTCGGCGTACCTATCGTGTCGATACATCGAACCGATACATCGGATCGATCTGCAGTAGTGAACCACAAGCAAGAGGGGACGTGCTTCGTGCTCGAGCTGGCCGTGCTTGGGCTGCTCAAGGAGACACCGATGTCTGGCTACGAGCTGAAGAAGCAGCTCTCGGTCAAGCTCGGCGCCTTCTGGCGAGTCAGCTATGGCTCTCTCTACCCGTGCCTCAAGCGGTTGGCCGCCGCCGGTGACCTCGAGGTCGAGGTCTCGCCCTTCACCTCGCGCAAGAAGCACGTCTACCGGTTGACCGACAAGGGCAACCGGCTGTTCCACCAGCTCCTGGAGACGGCCGACGGCCACGAGCTGGAGCAGGACCGGTTCTCCATGCGACTGGCCTTCTTCCGCTACCTGCGGCCGGAGGCCCGCCTCTACCAGCTCGAGCGGCGGCGCGGCTACCTCCAGGAACGGCTGGCCGACCTGCGCGCCTCGGTGCGGACAGCCCGCGAGCGCATGGACGCCTACACCATCGAGCTGATGGACCACGGGCTGGACGAGCGCGAGCGCGAGATCGCCTGGCTCGACCGCCTGATCGCCCGCGAGCGGCGCTCAACCGAGGCGCAGCCCGAGCAGAACCCAGCTGAGCCACTGTCCCCGGCTCAGCTTCCCCAGTCCCCGCGCGACCCCCGCCTGCCCGCACAGACCGGGTAGGCCGCGCCGTCCAGGAGGAGACCAGACACCGATGGGAAAGCTACGCGTCGCGATCGTCGGCGTGGGCAACTGCGCGTCGTCGCTGGTGCAGGGCGTGCACTTCTACGCCGACGCCCAGCCTGGTGACCACGTCCCCGGTCTCATGCACGTCGAGCTCGGCGGCTACCACGTCCGCGACATCGAGTTCGTGGCCGCCTTCGACGTCGACGCCAAGAAGGTCGGGCGTGACCTCTCCGAGGCCATCCGATCCGGCGAGAACAACACCATCCAGTTCGCCGACGTGCCCCCCCTCGAGGTCGAGGTGCAGCGCGGGCCGACCATGGACGGGCTGGGCCACTACTACACCGAGACCATCCAGGAGTCCGACGCCGCCCCGGTCGACGTGGCCGTCGCCCTGGCCGCCTCCGGCGCCGACGTGCTCGTCTGCTACCTGCCGGTCGGCTCCGAGGAGGCCGCCCGCTACTACGCCGAGCAGGCCCTCAAGGCCGGCGTGGCCTTCGTGAACTGCCTGCCGGTGTTCATCGCCGGCCGCCCCGAGTGGGCCGAGCGCTTCACCCGGGCCGGGGTGCCGATCATCGGCGACGACATCAAGTCCCAGGTCGGCGCCACCATCGTCCACCGCGTGCTGAGCCGGCTGATGGAGGACCGCGGCATCCACATCGACCGCACCTACCAGCTGAACTTCGGCGGCAACATGGACTTCATGAACATGCTGGAGCGCAGCCGGCTGGAGTCCAAGAAGATCTCCAAGACCCAGGCCGTCACCTCCCAGGTCGACCACGACCTGGGCAAGCGCAACGTCCACGTGGGCCCGAGCGACTACGTGCCCTGGCTGGACGACCGCAAGTGGTGCTACATCCGGGTCGAGGGCCGCGCCTTCGGCGACGTCCCCATCAACCTGGAGCTGAAGCTGGAGGTCTGGGACTCCCCCAACTCGGCCGGCGTGGTCATCGACGCCGTGCGCTGCGCCAAGCTCGCCCTCGACCGGGGCATCGGCGGGCCGCTGCTCGGCCCGGCCGCCTACTTCATGAAGTCGCCGCCGGTCCAGTACACCGACGACGAGGCCCGCGACATGGTCGAGGCGTTCGCGGCCGGCGCCGAGAGCTAGAGGGAGGCTCCGCTTGGCCACCGCCGACTGGTGGCGTCACGGGGTCATCTACCAGATCTACCCGCGCAGCTTCGCCGACGCCAACGGCGACGGCGTGGGCGACCTGGCCGGCATCACCTCGCGGCTCGACCACCTGAACGACGGCACCCCCGGCTCGCTCGGGGTGGACGCCATCTGGCTGTCGCCGTTCTACCCGTCGCCCATGGCCGACTTCGGCTACGACGTCGCCGACTACACCGACGTCGACCCCGTCTTCGGCACCCTGGACGACTTCGACCGGCTGGTCGCCGGGGCGCATGACCGCGGCATCCGGGTGGTGGTCGACCTGGTCCCCAACCACACCTCCGACCGTCACCCCTGGTTCCTGGAGTCGCGCTCGGGGCGGGACAGCCCCAAGCGGGACTGGTACGTCTGGGCCGACTCCCGGCCGGACGGCTCGCCGCCCAACAACTGGATGAGCTCGTTCCCCCGGGCCGGGAAGGCCTGGACCTTCGACGAGCCCACCGGCCAGTGGTACCTGCACTCGTTCATGCCCCAGCAGCCCGACCTCAACTGGTGGAACCCCGAGGTCCGGGAGGCCATGGACGGCGTCATGCGCTTCTGGCTGGACCGGGGGGTCGACGGCTTCCGGGTCGACGTGGCCCACAAGATGGCCCATGACCCCGAGCTGCGCGACAACCCGCTGGTCGAGCTGGGCGAGGAGGACCTGGGCGAGACCCAGGAGGCCAGGGACAGCCGGCGGGCCAAGCTGAAGGCGGTCCCCCGCCGGGACGAGGACTGGCCGGAGGTGCACGAGATCCTGCGCCGCTTCCGCCAGACCCTCGACAGCTACGACGACCGCATGGCCGTTGGCGAGGTCTACCTGCTCGACCTGGAGCGGCTGGCCCGCTACTACGGCTCCGGCCAGGACGAGTTCCACCTGGTCCACAACTTCGTGTTCCAGTCCCAGCCGTGGAAGGCCGAGGCCTTCCGGTCGGTGGTCGACGAGTTCAGCGGCCTGCTGCCGGCCGACGCCTGGCCGGCCTGGATGCTCAGCAACCACGACGTCTCCCGGGTCGCCAGCCGCTACGACGAGGGCGGCAACGGCCAGGCAAGGGCCCGGGTGGCGGCCATGCTGCTGCTCACCCTGCGCGGCACCCCGTTCGTCTACATGGGCGACGAGATCGGCCAGGCCGACGGCGAGATCCCGCCCGACCGGGTGGTCGACGTCGACGGCCGCGACCCCGAGCGCACCCCGGTCCAGTGGGACGCCTCCCCCGGCGCCGGCTTCGGCGGCGACCCCTGGCTCCCCGTGGGCCGCGAGGCGGCCAGGGTCAACGTGGCCGCCCAGCGCGACGACCCGGCCTCCATGCTCAGCCTGTTCCGGCGGCTGATCTGGTACCGCAAGGGCTCGCCCGCCCTCCGCGGCGGCGACTACCGCTCCCTGCCCGACACCCCCGGCGGCATGTACGCCTACCTGCGCGGCGCCGGCGACGAGCGCCTGCTGGTGGCGCTCAACTTCACCGGCCAGCCGCTCGAGTACCAGGTCGACGGCCCCGCCGACGGCCGCCTGGAGCTGTCCACCGACCCGGCCCGCCCCGCCGGCGGGGCGGTCGGCCTGCAGCCCCTGCAGCTCGGTCCCGACGAGGGCGTGGTCGTCCGGCTCTAGGCCGGGCCCGGCTCCTCGAGCCCCTGCTCCCTGGCCCAGGAACGGAGGGCCTCGTCGGCCTCCTCCTCGGACATGGGGCCGTGGTCCAGGCGCAGCTCCAGCAGGTGGGCCAGGGCCTTGCCGACCACCGGGCCGGGCGGGACGCCGAGCCGCTCCATCACCTGGCGGCCGTCCAGCGGCGGGCGGATGCTGGCCAGCTCCTCCTCGGCCTCCAGCCGGGCGATCCGCTCCTCCAGCTCGTCGGAGTAGCCGGCCAGCTGCCTGGCCTTGAAGACGTTGCGGGTGGTGCAGTCGGAGCGGACCAGGAAGTTCAGCCGGTCGAGGAGCGGCCCGGCGTCGCGCACGTAGCGCCGCACCGCCGAGTCGCTCCAGCCCAGCCGGTAGGTGTGGAAGCGCAGGTGGAGCAGGACCAGCTGGCGCACGTCGGCGATGAAGTCGGAGGGGTAGCGCAGCTCGGTCAGCCGCTTCTCGGCCATCTTGGCCCCGACCACCTCGTGGAGGTGGAAGCTCACCCCCTCGGCGTCGACCTTGCGGGTCCGGGGCTTGCCGATGTCGTGGAGCAGGGCGGCCATGCGCAGGGTGAGGTCGGGCGCGTCGGCGTCGAAGGCGGTCGCCCGCTCGACCACCGCGATGGTGTGCCGGAGCACGTCCTTGTGACGGTGGACCGGGTCCTGCTCCAGGGCCAGGGCCGGCAGCTCGGGCAGGAACTCGCCGGCCAGGCCGGTGTTGACGGCCAGCCACAGCCCCCTGGCCGGCTCCCGGCCCAGCAGCAGCTTGCTCAGCTCGTCGCGGACCCGCTCGCGGGACACGATCTGGAGCCGCTCCCGCCGCTCGGCGATGGCGGCCAGGGTCTCGGGGGTCGGCACCAGCCCCAGCTGGGAGGCGAAGCGGGCCGCCCGGAGCATCCGCAGCGGGTCGTCCTCGAACGACACCTCCGGGCTGGAGGGGGTGCGCAGCCGCTTGGCGGCCAGGTCGCCGAGGCCGCCGTGGGGGTCGACGAAGGGGCCGTCGGGCAGCCGCATGGCCATCGCGTTGACGGTGAAGTCGCGCCTGGCCAGGTCCTCGTCGATCGAGCGCCCGAAGGTGACCTCGGGCTTGCGCGAGTCCTCGCGGTAGGTGTCGGAGCGGAAGGTGGTGATCTCCAGCCGGAAGTCGCCCTTGCGGACCCCGACGGTGCCGTAGCGCACCCCCTGCAGCCACACGCCGTCGCTCCAGCGCCCGGCCCGGACGACGGCCAGGATCTGGTCGGGGGTGGCGTCGGTGGTCAGGTCGACGTCGGGCGAGGCCCGGTCGAGCAGGGCGTCGCGCACCGTCCCGCCGACCAGGTACAGCTCGTGTCCACCGGCCTCGAAGCGGCGCCCGAGGTCGTGGACGACCTTGGCGAACGGGGCCGCGTTGAGCAGCGCGCCAAGGGCTTCACGCTGGGCTGGGGAGAGCTCCGGCATGCCCGCAGCATACGCGACCCGGGGTCCTTTACCCGTTCAAGTGGTTTACGCACGAACAACCAGGGCAACCGGTTCGAGGAGGGAGGTGGTCGGATGCCGGAGACCAAGAAGATGAGCAGGGCTGAAGCCGGCCGCAAGGGCGGGCAGACCACCAAGAAGCGCTACGGCGACGACTTCTTCGGGAAGATCGGCCGGATGGGCGGGAAGAAGGGCGGCGAGACGACCAAGCAGCGCTACGGGATCGAGTTCTACCAGAAGATCGGCCGAAAGGGCGGATCGCGCTGACTGGGGCCCCACGTCGTTGGGGTGCTCGACGAGGCCGGGGCAAGTCGATGCCCCGGCCTCCCGCTATACTCGGGTCCGCTCGACCGCCGCGCTCGCATTTCTGGAGATCCCGTGCGATCCAGCATCGACGTCCACAACCACCTGCTCGCCGACGACGTCGTGCATGAGCTCTCCCAGCTCCCGGGACCGCTCCGCGACCTCTCGACCGCACCCGGTGTCCTCGGCCTGCCGCCCCGGGCCGTCGGCCGGCCGACACTGCTGGCCGACGACGACGGCTGCGTGGTCGTGCTCGCCCCGGCCGACGCCGAGGTCGACACCTCGAGCGTCGCCGAGCTGCTGGGACGGGTCGACCTCGACCCGGTCCCGCCCGACCGCGCCCCCGGCCTGACCGGCTACCTGCTGGCCTTCGTCCCCCCGGTGGCCCTGGAGTGCCGGTCCACCCTGGTGGTGGACGAGCAGGTGGCCGACCAGGACGTCGTCTACGCGGCCGCCGGCGAGCCCGGCGTGATCCTCAAGGTCCGGGCCGCCGACCTCATCAAGGCGACCAGCGCGGTCGTGGCCAGCATCACCAGGCAGGCGAGCTGACCGTGCGGACCGCCCGGGCCGTCTCGGCCGGCGGGGTGGTGCTGGCCGAGCTGCGGCCCGACGCCCCGGTGGCCCTGGTCGCCCACCGCTCGGTCAGGGGCAGCCTCCAGTGGACCCTGCCCAAGGGGGCCAGGGAGGAGGGCGAGTCGGTCGAGCAGACCGCCCTGCGCGAGGTCCGCGAGGAGACGGGTCTGGAGGCCGAGCTGATCGGTCCCCTTGACACGATCGACTACTGGTTCGTGTGGGCGCCCGAGCGGACCCGGTACCACAAGTTCGTCCACTACTTCCTGATGCGCTTCGTCGGCGGGGACTTCTCCGACCACGACCACGAGATGGAGGACGCCGCCTGGTTCGAGCCGGACGAGGCCAGGCGGCGGATGTCCTTCGCCAACGAGCGCAAGCTCCTCGACCGCATCCCCGACGTGCTCGCCGCCCAGGGCGCGGGCGGGTCGTGACCGGCGCGCGGACCGCCACCCGCGCGCTGGCCGCGCTGGCGGTCGCCGTCGCCCTGGCGGCCGTCCCGGGCGCCGGCGGGCCGGCCGCGGCCGCCGCCGCCCAGGAGGCGGCCCCGTCCCTCGAGGTCATCCTGACCAGCATCTCGCCCGTGGTCAGCCCCAAGGTCCCGCTCGACTACCGGGTCAGGGTGCGCAACCGGGGTCAGGCGCCGGTCGGTGACCTGCGGGTCCGGACCCGGCTCGGCCAGCCGGTCGACACCCGCTCGGAGCTGGCCGGCCTGCTGGCCGCCCCCGGCGCGGTGGCCGCCATCCAGCCGCTGGACGAGTTCCAGTCGGCGGTGGCCTCGATCGCCCCCGGCACCGCCGAGCGCCTGGAGCGCCGCCGGGTCCCCCTGCCGCCGGGGCTCGCCGACGGTCGCGCCGGCGTCGTCCTGCCCCTGTCGGTCGAGGTCCAGGCGACGGACGCGGCCGGGCGGCCGGTCAGGGCCAGCCTGACCACCTTCGTGGTCGACCTCCCGGCCCGGGCCATCCAGCCCCTGCGGGCCGCCCTGCTGGTGCCGGTGCGCGAGCCGACCCACCGCAACCCGGCCGGCGACTTCATCGACGACGAGCTGGCCGAGCTGCTGGCCCCGGCCGGGCCCCTCGGCGCGATCGCGGCCGAGCTGGCCCGGGCCGGCGCCCCCGAGGCGACCATGGTGGTCGACGCCATGCTGGTCGAGGAGGCGACCGCCATGGTCGGCGGCTGGCGCCTGCGCCAGAAGGGCAAGCGGACCACCATCCCACCGGGCGACCCGCGCTCCGGCAACGCCGACGAGTTCCTCCAGTCGCTCAAGCAGGCGGCCAGCAGGGCGGCGGCCAGCGGCCACCCGCCGGCCGCCTTCGCCTACGGCAACGCCGACCTCCCGGCGCTGGTCAGGGGGGGGAGCGGCGACCGGGCCGAGAGCGCCGTCCGGTTCGGGCGCGACCTGCTCGAGAACGGCCTCGGCACGGCGCCCGACGAGTCGCTGGCCTGGCCGGTCGACGGGGCGGTCGACGGGGCCCTGCTCCGGACCCTCGAGCAGACCGGCAGCGACGTGGTCGTGCTCGACCCGCGGCACTTCCCGGCGTCCCCGGCCGCGGTCACCCAGAACGCCACCATCGACCTGGGCACCGGACCGGACCCGCAGCGGGCCCTGGTCGGCGACGCCGAGCTGTCGGCGGCGTTCACCGACCCCAGGGCGGCCAGCGCGCCGGTCGAGTGGGCCCAGCGGATCCTGGCCGAGACCGCCGTGACCTGGCTGGAGCGCCCCAACTCGACCGACCCGCGGGGTGTCCTGCTCGCCCCGCCGCAGGGCTGGCGGCCGACCAGGACCTTCTTCCGGTCGCTGGTCCGGGGGCTGGGGGACGCTCCCTGGCTGCGGCTCCAGCAGGCCGACACCCTGGCCGACGACGTCCCCCAGGGGCCGGAGGAGGGCGAGCGCCGGCTGGCCACCGTCACCGCGGCCGACGACGCCGCCGGGCTCCCCTCCGCCTACCTCGCCCGGGTCGTCCGGGTCCGCTCCCAGCTGGACAGCTTCCGGCGGGCCGTCGGCAACGACGCCGACCCGGCCTCCGGCAGCTTCGACCGCGACCTGCGGGTCGCCGAGTCGAGCGACTGGCGGCCGGCCCGCGCGCGGCCGAGGGGACGCGGCTTCGTCCGGGCGGTCACCCAGGGCATCGACAGCGTCTACCGGCGGATCGAGGTCGGCACCACCCCGGTCACCCTCACGGCCCGGCGGGGCAAGATCCCGATCACGGTGGCCAACAACTCCGGCGAGCGGGTCACCGTGGTGCTGCGCCTGACCTCGCCCAAGGTCGACCTGCCGGCGGCCAGCGAGCAGTTCGTGCTCGAGCCCAGGCGCCGGACGACCCAGCTCCTCCAGGTCGGGACGCGGGCCACCGGCACCTTCCCCATCCAGGTCGAGGTGCTCACCCCCGACCGGCGGGAGGCGATCGCCGAGGGCGAGATCCGGCTCAGCTCCACCGCCGTCAACCGGGTCGCCCTGGCCCTGACCGGCGGGGCGGCCGGGATGCTGCTGCTGTGGTGGCGGTTCGGCCGCCGCCGCCGCCCCGGGCCTGAGAGTTGAGTACCGAGCAGACCAGCGCGGACACCCCAGGGGGCGCCCGGCCGCCCGAGCCCAGCCTGGCCCGGTCGACCGCCCTGATGGCCACCGGGACCCTGCTGTCCAGGATCACCGGGCTGCTCAGGGTCACGGTGCTGGTCGCCACCCTCGGGGTCGGCGAGAGCCGCCTGGCCGACGTCTACAACGTCGCCAACACCACCCCGAACATCATCTACGAGCTGGTCCTCGGCGGGATCCTGTCCTCCATCTTCGTGCCCGTGTTCGTCGAGGTCCGCAGCACCCGCGGCCAGCGCCAGGCCTGGCACGTGGCCCGGGCCACCATGACCATCGCCATCGCCGGCCTCGGCCTGCTGGCCGCGGTCACCATGGTCGCCGCCCCCTGGATCATCCGGCTGTACATCCACTCGGGCAGCCCGGCCGAGCGGGCCCAGGCGATCGAGGTCGGCGGCCAGCTGCTGGCCATGTTCATGCCCCAGATCGTCTTCTACGGGGTCGGGGCGGTGATGACCGGCCTGCTCAACGCCCACCGCCGCTTCGGGGTGCCGATGTTCGCCCCGATCCTCAACAACCTGGTCGTGATCGCCGTCGGGCTCACCTTCCACGCCCTCGTCGGCCAGCAGGTCCCCCAGGTCGGCGAGGTCACCACCGGCCAGAAGCTGCTGCTCGGCCTCGGCACCACCGCCGGGGTGGCGGCCATGACGCTGGTCCAGTGGCCGTTCCTGCGCCGGATCGGCTTCCGCTTCCACTTCGTCTGGAACTGGCGCGACCAGGCGATCCGGAAGATGGCCACCCTTTCCGCCTTCACCGTCGGCTACGTGATCACCAACCAGCTCGGCTACCTGCTGGTCCCGATCCTCGCCTACGGGGTCCAGGGCGGCTACACCGCCTACACGACCGCGTTCATCTTCTTCCAGCTCCCCCACGGGGTGTTCGCCGTCTCGGTGATGACCGCCCTGCTGCCGCCGCTGAGCGAGCAGGCCGTGGCCAAGGACTGGAACGCGTTCCGGGCCACCCTGTCCAGGGGCATCCGGCTGACCGCGGCCGTCCTGCTGCCGGCCGCCCTCGGCTACCTGGCCCTGGCCGGCCCGATCGTGCGGCTGCTGCTGGAGCACGGGGTCGTCACCGAGGAGAGCACCGAGCTGCTGATCCCGGTGCTGATGGTGTTCGTGCTCGGGCTGGTCCCGTTCTCCACCTTCCAGCTGGTCCTGCGGGCCTTCTACGCCCTCCAGGACACCCGCACGACCTTCCTGGTCAACCTGGTCGCGGTCGGCGTCAACGCCGCCAGCAACCTGCTGCTGTTCAACCTGCTGCCCGAGCGCTGGAAGATCCCCGGCCTGGCCTTCGGCCATGCCCTCCACTACACCGTCGGGTCGGCCCTGCTGCTGTGGCAGCTGTCGCGGCGGATCGGCGGGCTCGGAGGGAGCCAGATCCTGGCCGCCGTGGCCCGCATGCTGGTCGCCGGGCTGGTCATGTTCGCCGCGGTCGTGCTGGTCGACCGGGCCGTCGGCACCGCCCTCGACCCGGGACTGGCCCGCGACCTGGCCACCGTGGTCGCCGGGGTGGCCGTCGGGGCCGGCATCTACCTGGCCGTGGCCCGCCTCCTCCGGGTCGAGGAGCTCTCCCTCCTGCTGGACGTCGTCCGCCGACGCCGGGGGACACGGCCTGGCCCGTCCTGAGGAAATATTCCGGGTGAATTCCGGACGACCCCGGGCGGAGCCGCAGCGGAATTGCTACCGAGATTTGCCGAGGGAAGTGGGCCGTGAGAGGGTCCCCGCCCGGCCGCAGACCCGCTCGTTGAAGGGACTTCCCCCTGCGCCGGCTTCGGCAACTCCTCGTCGTCTTCGTGCTCCTCGGCGGCGTCGACCACCAGCCCGCCGTGGCCGCCCCGCGCGAGACCCCGGCCAGGAAGATCACCCGCCTGCGGGCCAAGGCGGCCCGCGTCCAGGCGACCATCGACCGCATGCACGCCCGGGTCGAGATCCTGGTCGAGGACTACAACGAGGTCCGCGAGGCCCTGGCCCGGACCCGTGTCGAGCAGGCGAAGACCCGCAAGCAGGTGCTGGACGCCCGCCGCCGCCTGCGCGCGGCCAGGAAGCTGCTCGGCAGGCGGCTCTGGACGATCTACACCGGCGGGGCACCCTCGACCCTCGGCCGGCTGCTGGCCGCCGACAGCGTCCACCAGGCCCTGGTCACCACCAAGTACCAGGAGCAGGTGGTCGGGGCCGACCGGGCCGCCATCGACCGGGTCGAGCGGCTGCGCCGCGAGGTCGAGGCCCTGGCCGTCAAGCTGGCCGGCCAGGCCGAGCGCCAGGAGCGCCTGCGGTCGAGGTTGGCCACCAAGCGGCGCCAGATCGAGTCCCGCCTTGATGCCCAGCGCCGCTATCTCAAGCGCCTGACCAGGCAGGTCAGGAAGGCGGTGGTGCAGGAGCGGCGCCGCCAGGAGCGCCTGCTCCGCCAGGCCCTGCTCCGCCGCCTGGCCGCCGAGCGGGCGGCAAGGGCGAGGGCGGCCGGCGCCGGCTCCTGGCGGCGCGGCTCCGGCACGGCCGGCGCGCCCTCCGGCGCCGCCGCGCGGGCGGTCACGTTCGCCAGGAGCCAGCTGGGCAAGCCGTACGTGTGGGGGGCGTCCGGGCCGAGCAGCTACGACTGCTCCGGCCTGGTCATGGCCGCCTACCGCAGCGCCGGGGTATGGCTGCCCCGGGTGAGCCGGGCCCAGTTCGGCGCCGGCCCCCGGGTCGGGCTCGGCGGCCTCGCTCCCGGCGACCTGGTGTTCTACGCCTACAACACCGGCAACCCGGGCTCCATCCATCACGTCGGCATGTACATCGGCGGCGGCGCCATGGTCGAGGCCCCCTATTCCGGGGCCAGGGTCCGCATCGCCTCCATCGGCCGCCGTGACTACATCGGCGCCGTCCGGCCGACCGGCTGACCGTCGCAGGGCGGTCGGAAAGGATTCTTCTTGTTAGACTTCGGGGGTCGCGATCCCCGGGGTCCAACGCCCCGCTCTTCGTATATGAGCATGTCGCAGGTCGGCTCCGGTCTGCCCCGACTGCTCGCCGAGCGGTACGAGCTCAGCGAGCAGATCGCATCGGGCGGTATGACAAGCGTCTGGCGTGGGCACGACCGTGTCCTCGGACGGGACGTCGTCGTCAAGGTGCTCCACCCCGAGCTGGCCGCCGACCCGAGCTTCCGGGCCCGCTTCCACGAGGAGGCGGTCAACGCCGCCCGCCTGACCCACCCCAACATCGTCGCCCTCTACGACACCGGCGAGCAGGGGGACATCGCCTACATCGTCATGGAGCTGGTCAACGGGCCGACCCTGGGCGAGGCCCTCGGGCGCCACGGCCCGCTGCCGCCGTCGCGGGCGGCCCGGCTCTCCATGGAGGTGTCCGCCGCCCTCGACTACGCCCACCAGGCCGGGGTCTGCCACGGCAGCCTCAAGCCGGGCAACATCCTGCTCGCCGACGACGGCACCGTGAAGGTGGCCGACTTCTCGATCGCCAGGGCGGCCACCGAGGACGACCCGGGCCGCACCGGGGAGGTCCTCGGGGTCGACGGCTACCTGGCCCCCGAGGTGGTCAGGGGCGACGACGCCGACGGCCGGGCCGACGTCTACGGGCTCGGGGCCTGCCTGTACGAGATGCTCACCGGCCGGGCCCCTGGCGCCGACCCGTCCACCACCATCCCGCCCCGGGCCCTGCGGGCGGGCGTGCCCCGCGACCTGGACACGATCGTCCGCCAGGCGATGGCCATCGACCCCGACCAGCGCTTCCAGACCGTCCAGGCCATGGCCGCGGCCCTCTCCCGCTCGGCCTCGGGCGCCGACAGCCTCCCCTCGGGCGAGTTCCTCCCGGTGCCACCGGCCCCCACCGGCCCCGAGGTCACCCCATCGCGCGGCTTCCTCCGCCACGAGGGCCGCCTCCTCGGCTGGGTCCTCGCCCTGGTCGCCGTGGCCGCCGTCCTGGTCGCGGTCGGCCTCACCCTGGCCAAGAACGACCTCGGCAACCTGTTCGGCGAGGATTCCCCGGGCACGACCCGGGGCGGCACCACCGACACGACCGCCGCCGCGCCCCCGATCGAGGTCGCCGCTGCCATCTCCTTTGATCCCTTCACCACCGACCCCGACAAGCAGGAGAACCAGGGCCAGGCCGATCGCGCCATCGACAGGGACCGGAGCAGCGTCTGGCAGACCGAGGGCTACAACCAGAACTTCGGCGCCGGCGGCTACAAGCAGGGCGTCGGCCTGGTCCTCGACCTCGGCCGTTCCCAGGAGGTCGGCCAGCTCTCGCTCACGCTGGCCCCGACGGGCGGCAGCGCCCTCACCATCTACGGCGCCAACGACCGTCCGCCAACACTCGACGGCTGGAAACCGCTCAGCGGGCCCGAGACCTTCGAGTCGACGGCCAAGTTCGACCTCGAGGGCAGCTACCAGTACGTGCTGGTCTGGTTCACCAGCCTGCCCCAGGACGATGGGGGCAAGTTCCGGGGCGGGATCGCGAACGTCACCGTACGGTCGTGAGCACCCCGAGCGACGAGGCCCTGCTCGCCGCCCACCTGCGAGGCGACCCCCGGGCCTTCGGCGAGCTGGTCGCGCGCCACGAGCGCCGCATCTACGGTCTCTGCCTGCGGATCCTCGGCAACCGCGAGGACGCCGAGGACGCCACCCAGGAGGCCTTCCTGGCCGCCCTCCGCAAGGCGGCCAGCTTCCGCCGGGCGGCCGCCTTCTCGACCTGGCTCTACCGGATCGCCGTCAACGCCGCCACCGACCAGGCCCGCCGCCGCGGCCGGGCCCGCCTGGCCGCCCTCGACCCGGAGGACGCCGGCCTGGCCGTCGCCCCCGGCGGCGAGCTCGGCGAGGTGGTGGCCTCGGCCGTGGCCGTCCAGACCGCCCTCGCCCAGGTCCCGGAGGAGTTCCGGGTGGCCGTCGTCCTCTGCGATCTCTACCGGGTCCCCTACGCCGACGCCGCCCAGATCCTCGAAGTCCCCGTCGGCACCGTCAAGAGCCGCGTGTTCCGCGGCCGCCTCGCCCTCGCCGAGCACCTCGGCGGCGCCCCCCCGGACGCCGAGCCCGCCCGCCCACCGCTGCGGGTCGCCGGCCCCCCGGGAACCGACCCCAGATCGGCGACGTCCGAACCTACAGAGCCCAACCACCCCGGCCAGGAGTAGCCAGCGTTGCCCGACCAAGACCATCCCGACCACGAGCAGCTCGTCGCCTTCCAGGCCGGCGACGTCGACCGCCGCGAGCGGACCGACGTCGAGGCCCACCTGGCGGGCTGCCCGTCCTGCGCCGAGCTGGTCGCATCGGTCGGCCGCGCCCGCGGCAGTCTGGCCCTCCTCGAGGAACCGGACCTCCCGCCCGGCCTCCACGACCGCCTGGCCGCCGCCGTGTCGGCCGAGGCCGAGGCCAACCCCGGGTCGCGGGTCGCTGGCCGCGCCGGGTCCCGGCAGCGGGAGAGCGTTCCGGAGCCGCGGCGGGAGGGTGCCGCCCCGGAGGCCCAGATCCTCCGCCCGGCCCCCTGGTACCGCCGCCCGGCCGCCTGGGGCGCCGCCGCCGCCCTGCTCCTGGCCGCCCTGGTGGTCCCCTTCCTCAACCAGTCCAGCGGCGACCTCGACACCACCGCCGGTGGTGGTGGCAGCGCGGCCCAGGAAGCCGCCACCCCTGGCCAGGCCGCCCCAGGCGCCGCCGCCGCCGGTCTCCCGGTGTTCCGCATCGCGGGCGAGGTCACGGCGGACACGGTCCGCGCCCGCCTCGGCACCGACGCCCGGGCCAAGGCCGCCCTCGACAGCGCCGCCGGCGGCGCCGGTGCCGGCGCCCCCCAGGCCTCGGACCAGGACGGAGGCGCCTTCCGTTCCAGCGCCCAGACCCCCTCGGCCACCGCCCAGACCCCCTCGGCCACCGCCCAGCAGCTCCAGTCCTGCCTCCCGGCCGCAACCGCCGACGCCGACCCGGCCACCCGGCCCCTCGCCCCGGCCTTCTTCATCGAGGGCACCTACAAGGGTCGCGACGCGACCATCCTGGTCACCACCAGCACCCCCCGGCCCGACCGGGTCGACCTGTGGGTGTTCCCCCGCGACAACTGCGGCTCCCCGCCCCTGGCCACCGAACAGGTCCGCTGACGGCCGCAGCGCCGCCCGGCGGCACGCGTGCCCTTGCCGTGCCCAGCCGGCCCCTGGCGCGCTACCAGACGCCGCTGGCTCGGGCGAAGGCGACCCCACCGCTGAGCACGTAGACGAAGAGGAACCTGGCCGCGAACGGGTTGCCGCCCAGCACCAGGACCAGGCCGCCGACGCCGACCAGGACCGCGGCCGCGGCGGCCACCCCCAGCCAGGTGTGGGTCCGGCGGCGGGCCGCCCAGCGGACGGTCGCGCCGACCACGAACCCGTGGGCGAGCGCGAGCAGCAGCCCGGCGAACCGCACCTGGATCAGGAGCACCCCGCCCAGCGCGGCCACCGCCACCCCGGCCCCGAACGCCCGGGCGAGCAGCTGCGGCTCCGGGTTGCCCTTGGCCCGCCCGCTCTGCTTGGCGCAGCGCGGGCACTTCTGCCCGACCGCGGTCGTCACCATGCACCGGGTGCAGATCGGGTCGCCGCAGTTCGAGCACGTCAGCCGGGTCTCGACCTTGGGATGGTTCACACAGGTCGGCGCCACGTTGGTCTGGTCGGCCGTCATGGCCTAAGCGTACGAGAACCGCGCCCGTAACGCGGCCCCGCCTCCGGTCGGACCCGGAATAGTCATGTGGGACAATCCGTTGCAGAGCACGGCTCCCGAAATCGCCGTCGTCCGAGGAGGCGCGCCCACCCTGATGGCAACATCCCGCACCAGCGCTCCGGTGCTGATCGTCGGCTCCGGCCCGGCCGGGCTGACCGCGGCCCTCTACGCCGCCCGCGCCAACCTCCAGCCGATCGTCCTGGAAGGGACGGAGGCGGGAGGGCAGCTCATGCTCACCACCGAGGTGGAGAACTACCCCGGCTTCCCGACCGGGATCCTCGGGCCCGAGCTGATGGGCAAGATGCGCGAGCAGGCCGAGCGCTTCGGCGCCGAGTTCGTCCGCGCCGACGCCACCAAGGTCGAGCTGGCCGGCCCGCCGTTCCGGGCCTGGGTCGAGGACGTGGAGTACACCGGCAAGGCCCTCATCATCTCGACCGGCGCCAAGGCCAAGATGCTCGGCCTGCCCGGCGAGCGCCAGTACCTCGGCCGCGGGGTCTCGACCTGCGCCACCTGCGACGGCTTCTTCTACCGCAGCCGCGAGCTGGTGGTGGTCGGCGGCGGCGACTCCGCGCTCGAGGAGGCGACCTTCCTGACCAGGTTCGCGACCAAGGTCACCGTCGTCCACCGTCGGGACCGGCTCCGCGCCTCCAAGGTCATGCAGGACCGGGCCTTCGCGAACCCCAAGATCGAGTTCGAATGGAACTCGACCGTCACCGACGTGCTCGGCGAGCAGACGGTGACCGGGGTCCGGCTGCGCAACGTCGAGGACGGCTCCGAGAAGGTGCTCCCGGTGGCCGGGGTCTTCGTCGCCATCGGCCACACCCCGAACACCGACCTGTTCGGGGGCCAGGTCGAGCTCGACCAGGCCGGCTACATCGTGACCCCGAACCCGCCCTCGACCGCGACCAGCGTCGACGGCGTGTTCGCGGCGGGCGACGTCGTCGACCACACCTACCGGCAGGCGGTGACGGCCGCCGGCACCGGCTGCGCGGCCGCGATCGACGCCGAGCGCTGGCTGGAGGCTCACGGTCACGACTCCGGGGCCACCACCGACAACTGGGACTGAGCCCGGTTGCCGACCGCCCTCAGTGGGCAGGAATACGTACGAGCCAGTGGTCGTTGGACCCTGGTCGGGGGAATCATCCGTTCGAGGAGGTGGAGGTGCAGAGGGGCCGAGGCCCCGACCGCACCGATTACATGAGCAAAGCTCCAGCCGTGACCGACGCCACGTTCGACAGCGAGGTGCTCAAGTCGAGCACGCCCGTGCTGGTCGACTTCTGGGCCGAGTGGTGCGGCCCCTGCAAGATGATCAGTCCCGTGCTCGAGGAGATCGCCGACGAGCACAAGGGCAAGCTGACGATCGCCAAGCTCAACGTCGATGAGAACCCCGACGTGGCCATGCGCTACGGGGTCATGAGCATCCCGACCCTCGCGCTGTTCATCGGTGGCGTGGAGAAGAAGCGACTGATCGGCGCCATGCCCAAGCGCAACATCGTCAACGAGCTCTCCGAGTTCATCAGCTGACCTGACGCCAGCCCAACGAGCCCGACCCCGGTGGGTCGGGCTCGTTTGTTTCCGGGGCGGTCCCGCGGGGTCCCGATCCTGCCGTCCGGCCCGCCCGCCTCAGGCTGGAGGGCGCGAGGAGGGCACGGGGCGCAGGGCCGGCTGGGCCGGGGCCGGGACCCGGAGCGCCTCCAGCGCCGCCTCGCGGGCGTCCTTCCAGGTGAGGGCGGTGCGCAGGTCCATCCGCATGAGCGGGTAGCGAGGGTGCTCGCGGACGACCTGGAACCCGCTCGCCTCGAGGAACCCGGCCGGGACGCGGCAGTCACGCCGGGCCGGGGCCCGGTCCGCGAACGCCTCCACCGCCCGCACCTTCCGCTTGGTCAGGTCACGGGCCATCGTCTGGAGCAGGACCCGCCCGATCCCCTGGCTCTCGAACCTGGGTAGGACGGCCAGGGTGGCGAGCAGGACGGCGTCGCGGCTCACCGGCCGGGCGGCCTGGCGTCCGACCTGGTCGAACATGTGGGTCGGGGCGAACAGCGAGTAGCCGGCCACCTCCCCGTCCACCGAGACGACGTGCCCGGCCGGCCCCCACTCCAGGACCACCGAGGAGAGCCAGGCCTCCTTCTGGAGCGCCGCGTCCTCCGACCCGCGCGGCCGCGCCTTGGCGCCCAGCTCCCAGAAGACGCAGCGACGGCACGGTTCGGGTAGCAGGTCGAGGGTCTCGGGCCCGAGCGGGACCAGCTTGCGGCCCAAGGTCAGGACGCCCTTTCCGAGCGCGGCGGGCGGCGGTGGATGATCAGCAGCGCCCAGATGAGGCCGAGGAACAGGCCCACGAAGAAACTCCCCCCAACACGGCGGAGCAGTGGCAGCGAGGCTCGTAGCACGGGAACGTTTTCGCAGGCCGGATAGCGGCTCGATGCTAGCAGCCCGCTCGGTCGGGTTGCCAGGTGACGCTATCCTTCAAGGTCATGCGCGCCGATGACCCGTTTCGTGACCGCTACGCCCGCGGCACCCGCTCGATGACCGCCTCGGAGATCCGAGCCCTGTTCGCCGTCGCCTCCCGTCCCGAGGTCGTCAGCCTGGCCGGGGGCATGCCCTTCACGGCCGCGCTGCCCTTCGACGTCGTCGGGGACGTGCTCCAGGAGGTGGTCGCCACCGAGGGCCCGGCCGCCCTCCAGTACGCCGGCGGCCAGGGCGACCCGCGGCTGCGCGAGGTCCTCACCGACCTGATGCGGCACGAGGGCATCCGCGGGTCCGGCGGCGACGTCGTGGTCACGGAGGGCTCCCAGCAGGCGCTGGATCTCATCTCCCGCATGTTCTGCGACCCCGGCGACGTGATCGTGGCCGAGGGCCCTTCCTACGTCGGCGCCCTCTCCGCCTTCTCGCAGTACCAGGTCGACGTCTGCCACGTGCCGCTCGACGACGACGGTCTCGATCCCGACGCGCTCGCAGCAACCCTCGAACGTCTCGAGCGTGACGGCCGCCGGGTCAAGTTCCTCTACACCGTCCCCAACTTCCACAACCCGGCCGGGGTGACGCTGGCCGCCGGCCGCCGGGAGCGGGTCCTCGAGCTCGCCCGGCGTCACAACGTCCTGGTGCTCGAGGACAACCCGTACGGGATGCTCGGGTTCGAGAGCGACCCGCCAGACGCCCTGCGCGCCCTCGACCCCGACAACGTCGTCTACCTCGGCAGCCTGTCCAAGGTCTTCTGCCCCGGCCTCCGCATCGGCTGGGCCCTGGTGCCGCCGGCCCTTCGGGAGCGGATGATCCTGGTGAAGGAGGCGGCCGACCTCTGCTCCTCGAGCTTCACCCAGGCGGTCGCCTACCGCTGGTTCGCCAACTACCCCTGGCGTGAGACCCTCAAGGACCTCCGCGAGGTCTACCGCGAGCGGCGCGACGTCATGCTCGACGCCCTCGCCGAAGACGTGCCCGCCGGGGTCACCTGGACCAAGCCCACCGGCGGCTTCTACGTGTGGGCCCGCCTCCCCGACCACCTGGACGCCCGAGCCATGCTGGCCAAAGCCATCACCGCCCGGGTGGCCTACGTCCCCGGCGGCGCCTTCTACGCCGACGGCCAAGGCGCCTCCTCCCTCCGCCTCTCCTACTGCTTCCCACCCCCCGACCGCATCCGCGAAGGCGTCCGCCGACTCGCCGGCGTCATCGACGAGGAGCTCGAGCTCGCCCGCGCCCTCGGCGGCCTCCCCCTCGAACCTCCCGCCCCCGACCAGAGCCGCCCCGCCGGCTGGGGCGGCGTGCAGTGAGCCGGAACACCGCCACACCACGGCCACTGGCTGATCGGGGTGGAGGGCCGTGACCTTCGACTGCTCCGTCGCGGTCATCGCCGGCGGCCTGTCGTTCGAGCGGGAGGTCTCGCTCCGCTCGGGCCAGCGGGTCGCCGACGCCCTGCGCGAGCGCGGCTACCGGGTCGGCCAGCTGGACGCCGACCACCAGCTGGTCGAGACCCTCGGCGGCGGTGAGTTCGACGTCGCCTTCCTCGCGCTGCATGGCCGGTTCGGGGAAGACGGGACGGTCGCGTCGATTCTCGAGCTTCTGGAGATTCCCTACACCGGGTCGAGCTTCGACGCCAGCCGCCTCGCCTTCGACAAGCTGGCCGCCAAATCCGTCCTCCGCCGAGCCGGCCTCTCCGTCCCGTCGGCCATCCCCCTGACCGAGGGAGCCCTCCGGGAGCTGGGCGTCGGCGCCCTGCTCGACCGGGCCATGGACGAGCTCGGCCTGCCCATCGTCGTGAAGCCCAACCGCGGAGGCTCAGCCCTCGGCATCCGCCTGGTCGAGCGCCCCGACCAGCTCCCGGCCGCCCTCATGGCCGCCTTCGGCTACGACGACACCGTCCTGCTCGAGCAGCAGGTGCAAGGAACCGAGCTCGCCCTCTCGGTCGTCGACGGTCTCCCCACCCTCCCCGCCGTCGAGATCCGGCCCAAGGAAGGCTGGTACGACTTCTCCGCCCGCTACACCCACGGCGCCGCCGAGTTCCGGGTCCCCGCCAACCTCGACCAAGCCACCGCCGACCTCTGCCTCGAAGCAGCCCACGCCGCCCACCTCGCCCTCGGCTGCCGCGACATCTCCCGAGTCGACGCCATCCTCGACCCCACCGGCACCTGCCGCATCCTCGAGGTCAACACCGGCCCCGGCCTAACCTCCACCAGCCTCGTCCCCATGGCCGCCGACGCCGCCGGCCTCACCTTCTCCGACCTCGCCGCCCACCTCACCGACCGCGCCACCGCCCGCCGCCCCCGCTAGACCGGGGTTCCCCTCGCCCTACCCGCACTCGGCCCCGGCCCGCTCGTCCTCGACCTTCCCCTGATGCGACGGCCGGCCGGCCACGCTTCGATCTCCCCCCCCAGGCGTCGGCTCCCGGACCATGGTCCCGGCCCCGCGTGCCCAGACCCGACCCGTGCCAGAACCCCGACCCGGACCACGCTCCCCGTCCCCAGGACCATGGTCCCGCCCGACGGACCACGCTTCCGCTCCCAGGACGACGGTTCCGCCCCAGGACCACGGTCCCGCTCCACGACCATGGTTACGCACCCTGGGCCGTGCTCTCCGCCCCTGGGCCGTGCTCTCCCCCGGGCCAGACTCGCTCTCGGGCCACCCCT
>CALGFH010000169.1 GCA_937881255.1 uncultured Actinomycetes bacterium | reverse complement strand
TCACGCCCGGTCGAGCGCCCGGGCCAGGTCGGCGACCAGGTCGTCGGGGTGCTCGACCCCGACCGACAGCCGGATCAGGTCGGCCGGGACCTCGGCGGCGGTGCCGGCCACGCTGGCGTGGGTCATCTCGCCGGGCAGCTCGATCAGGCTCTCGACCCCGCCGAGGCTCTCGGCCAGGGTGAAGACCTCGGTGGCGGCGACCAGCCGCTTGGCCGCCTGGACCCCGCCGGCCGGCCGGAAGGCGACCATGCCCCCGAAGGCGGCCATCTGCCGGGCCGCGAGCTCGTGCCCGGGGTCGCCGGCCAGCCCCGGGTAGCGGACCTCGGCCACCTCGGGCCGGCCGGCCAGGAACGCGGCCACCCGCATGGCGTTGTGGCAGTGGGCCCGCATCCGCAGGGCCAGGGTCTTGACCCCGCGCAGGGTCAGCCAGCAGTCCATCGGCCCCGGCACCGCCCCGACCGCGTTCTGGAGGAACCGGGCCCGCTCGTACAGCTCGGGCACGGTCGTGACCAGGGCCCCGCCGACCACGTCGGAGTGGCCGCCCAGGTACTTGGTCGAGGAGTGCACCACCAGGTCGGCCCCCAGCTCCAGGGGCCGCTGCAGGAACGGCGTGGCGAAGGTGTTGTCGACCGCGCACAGGGCCCCGGCGGCATGGGCCGCGTCTGCTGACCCCATGATGTCGACAATCCCCAGCAGCGGGTTGGTCGGCGTCTCCACCCAGACCAGCCGGGTCTCGGACCGGACGGCCTGCTTCAGCTGGTCGAGACTGGTCATGTCGACCACGTCCAGCCGCAGCCCCCACCCTTCGAACAGCCGCGCCGCCACCCGGTAGGTCCCCCCGTACACGTCCGCCGACAGCACCAGATGGTCCCCTGGCCCCAGCGTCTGCAGCACCGTGGCGGTGGCCGCCATCCCGGACGCGAAGCACACCCCGCCCCCCGGCCCCTCCGGCCCGACCCCCTCCAGCGAGGCCAGGCACGCCTCGAGGTTCGCCCGGGTCGGGTTTCCGGTCCGGGCGTACTCGTACCCCTTGTGCTCCCCCACCGCCTCCTGGGCGAAGGTCGAGGTCTGGTAGATCGGCGCGATCACCGCCCCGGTCGCCGGGTCGGGCTCGGACCCCACGTGCACCGCCCTGGTCTCGAAATCCATCCCTTCGAAGCTCACGCCATCCTCCTTGTCGCCAGGTGGTCGAGGAGGTCGGAGCGGGTCATGACGCCGACGGCGTGGCCGTGGTCGGTGACCAGGACGGCGGTGGAGCGGCCCTTGGAGAGGAGCTCGAAGGCGGCTTCGGCCTGCTCGTGCTGCTCGATGGTGGGGAAGGGGGGGTCCATGACGTCGACGACCTGGGCGTCGAGGACCTCGGGCTTGCGGAACAGGCGCTCCAGGAGGGTGCCCTCCTGGATGGAGCCGACCACGCTGGAGAGGTCGGCCGGGTCCTCGCCGTGGACCACCGGGAGCTGGCTGACCGAGTAGGCGTGGAGGCGGTCGATCGCCTCCTTGACCCGCTCGTGGGAGGCGACCGTGACCAGGGGCGGGGTGTCGTGGTGGGCCTTGCCGCCGAGGACGTCGACCACGGTGGCCGCGCCCCGGCGGGGCAGGAAGCCGTGGTCGCGCATCCAGTCGTCGTTGTAGATCTTGGAGAGGTAGCCGCGGCCCGAGTCGGGCAGCAGGGCCACGATGGTGGTGTCGCGGCCGTACTCCTTGGCCACCTCGACGGCGGCGACCATGGCCAGGCCGCAGGACCCGCCGACCAGCAGGCCCTCCTCGCGGGCCAGGCGGCGGGTCATCAGGAACGAGTCCCGGTCGGGGACGGTCACGTAGCGGTCGACCACCGAGCGGTCGAAGGTCTCGGGCCAGAAGTCCTCCCCCACCCCCTCGAGCAGGTAGGGGTGGACGTCGTCGGAGGTGTAGATCGAGCCCTCGGGGTCGGCCCCGACCACCACCAGGCCGGGCTTGCGCTCCTTGAGGTAGCGGCCGGCCCCGCTGATGGTGCCGCCGGTGCCGACCCCGGCCACGAACACGTCGATCTCCCCGCCCGTCTGGTCCCACAGCTCCGGGCCGGTGGTGGCGTAGTGGGCCTCGGGGTTGGCCTGGTTGGCGTACTGGTTGGGCTGGAACGCCCCCGGGATCTCGGCCGTGAGCCGGTTGGCCACCGAGTAGTAGGACTCGGGCGAGTCGGGGGGGACCGCCGTCGGGGCGATCACGACCTCGGCCCCGTACCCCCGGAGCAGGGCGATCTTCTCCTGGCTCATCTTGTCGGGCATCACGAACACGCACCGGTAGCCCTTGAGGGCGGCCACGATGGCCAGCCCGGCCCCGGTGTTGCCGCTGGTCGGCTCCACGATCGTGCCGCCCGGCTCGAGCTGGCCGGACCGCTCGGCCCGCTCGACCATGGCCAGCCCGATCCGGTCCTTGACCGAGCCGCCCGGGTTCAGGTACTCGACCTTGGCCAGCAGGGTCGGGGCCAGGCCCCGGCCGAGCCGCGACAGCCGGACCAGCGGGGTGCCCCCGACCACCTCGAGGATCGAGTCGTACACCTCCATGCCGGGAAGCATAGCCCCTGCGCGGGCCCTAGGTGACGGGGTTGCCGTCGCTGTCGATCCCCTCGAACAGGTCGGTCTCGCGGTCGGGGACGGTGACCAGCGAGCGGGCCAGGGTGTAGTCCTCCCAGGGGTAGACCTCGGCCACGACCTCGTCCGGGATGGCGAACCAGAAGCTGTTGGGGTCGATCTGGGTGGCGTGGGCGATCAGGGCGTCGCGCCGCCGGCCCAGCCAGGCGGCCACGTCGACCTGGGCGGTCACGACCGGCTCGGGGAAGCCGTCGTCCTCCTCCTCCCAGCGCTCCAGCCACTCGGCGAACGGGCTCTCGATCCCCCGGGCGACCGCCCCCTGGTGGATCTGCTCCATCCGCTCCCGGCTGAAGGTGGCGTGGTAGTAGAGCTTGAGCGGCTGGTAGGGCGGCCCGGCCCAGGGGAAGCGGCCGGGGTCGCCGGCGGCCTCGAAGGCGGCCACCGAGACCTCGTGGGTGCGGATGTGGTCGGGGTGCGGGTAGCCGCCGCGCTCGTCGTAGGTCAGCACCACCTGGGGCCGCTCGGCCCGGATGATGGCCACCAGCCGGCCGGTGGCCTCCTCCAGGTCGGCGTTGGCGAAGGCGTCCGGGTGGCCGTTGGTCTCGCTGTCGGCCATGCCCGAGTCGCGGTAGCCGAGCCAGTGGTGGGCGGTGACGTCGATGATCTCCAGGGCCTTGGCCAGCTCCTGGCGGCGCAGCTCCGGCATCCGCTCCAGCACCCCGGGCTGGTCCATGGCCGGGTTGAGGATCTCCCCGGCCTCCCCGCCGGTGCAGGTGACCACGACCACCCGCACGCCCTCGTCGGCGTAGCGGGCCATCGTGGCCGCGCCCTTGGAGGACTCGTCGTCGGGGTGGGCGTGCACGGCCAGCAGGGTTCGGGGCACGGCCTGGCTGCTCCTTGCTCGTCGGTGGACGGAGAGAGGGTAGCGAACCTGGTTGGGTTGCCGGGGATCGACATAGGTTGTTCGTTAGGAATGGAAGGTTCGTAGGGTTTGGGTATACTGACGGCCGAGGGAGGGGGGTCGTACGTGAAGCTGGTGCAGCGCCTGGCCAAGCTGGGCGAGCTGCTCCTGGCGCTCGCCACACCGGCAGCGCTGGGCGCTCCGCGCAAGTGGAGCTGAGGGCGGCGAGGGCGGCGGCCAGGCGGCGCGTCAGCGCCTACACCACCACCGTCTCGGTGGTCGGGCTC
>CALGFH010000168.1 GCA_937881255.1 uncultured Actinomycetes bacterium | reverse complement strand
ACCGACCGCCGGGCCATGCCCTCGGCGTCGAGGCCGGCGCACTTCAGCTCCAGGGTCAGGCGCTGGTCGCGCAGGAACCCGGCCAGGGTGGCCCGCTCGCCCTTGAACCCCCCGTCGGTCCGGGGGTCGTCGTCGGGGTGGACGAACATGTCCCACCACCCGAACTGGCGGTCGGGCAGCTCGTGGTCGGGCGGCTCGGGCATGGCCGGCATCATCGGCGATCCGGAGCCGGGATCCCAGCGAATTCCCGGCCGGCCAGGCGGGACAGGACCGGGGGGAGGTCGCCCGGGTGGACCACGCCCAGGCGGGCGGTGGCCCGGGTGAGGGCGACGTACAGGTCGTTGGCGCCGTGGCTGCCGGTGGCCAGGATGGCCGCCGGGTCGACCACCAGGACGGCGTCGAACTCCAGGCCCTTGGCCTCGGCCACGGTGAGGACGGCGACCCGGGCGTCGAGCACGGCCGGGCCCTGGCGGGCGGTGGCCGCCGGCACCGCCGCCCCGATGGCCTCGGCCAGCTCCTCGGCCCGGCCGGGCGGGACCAGCACGGCCAGCTTGCCGTCGCCGACCGCGTCGGCCTCGGCGGCGACCACGCCGGGGAGCCGGGCCGCCAGCTCGGACGGGTCCAGCCCCAGGTGCCAGGGTGCGAGGCCGGCCTCGCGGGCCGAGCGGGGCGGCGCCAGCCCGGAATCGATGGCGGCCAGGACGTCGGCGGCCACGGCCATGATCTCGGCCGGGGTGCGGTAGTTGATGGTCAGCTCCTCGACCCGCCAGCGCCGGGCGGCGTGCGTGTCCAGCGCCCGCGCCCAGGAGCCGGGTCCCCACGGCGCCCCGGTCTGGGCCATGTCGCCGACCACCGTCATCGACCGGCTGGGGCTGCGGCGCATCAGCATCCGCCAGGCCATCGGCGACAGCTCCTGGGCCTCGTCCACGATCACGTGCCCGAACACCCAGCCGCGGTCCTGGCTGGCCCGCTCGGCCAGCCCGACCTGGGGGCCCCGGCTGCGCCAGCGGCCGGCCAGCACCGAGGGGTCAAGGGCGCTGGTGTCGGGGGCGTAGCGGGCCGCGTCGCCGATCGAGGTGCCGGCCAGGACCTCGCGGGCATAGGCCAGCTCGGCCCGGTCCTGCTCGGCCTGGCGGGCCTCGGCCCGCCGCGCCCTGGCCCCGTCGTCGCCCAGCAGCACCGCCGCCTCGTCCAGCAGGGGCACGTCGGCCGGGGTCCAGCCGGGGTCGCGGCCGTCGCCGGCCGGGCGCAGCAGCAGGGCCCGCTCGGCCGCCTCGAGCCCGCCCCCGGCCGCGGCCAGCCGCTCGGGGGAGGCGAGCAGGCCGCCGACCAGCTGCTGGGGGGTCAGCTTGGGCCACAGCCGGTCGACCGCCGAGCGGACCGCCGGGGCGGAGGAGAGCTCGGCCCGGATCTCGTCCAGGTCGGGGTCGAGCAGGCGCTCGTCGGGGAACAGGTCGACCAGCAGGTCGTCGTCCTCGGGCAGCTCGACCTGGGGCAGGTCGCGGGTCAGGTTGGCCACCATCTGGTCGGTGAGGGCGGCCACCAGCTCGCGCCGGAAGGTGGCCCGGGCCTGGTTGTGGGGCTCGCCGGTCGCCCGGGCCCGGTGGCGGGCCCGCTCGCAGGTGGCCGGGTCGAGGCGCAGCCGCTGGCCGCCGACCTCGACCACGATGTCGGCCTCGGGGACCTGCTGGCGGTCGGTGATGGCCGCCGCCAGCAGCTCGACCATGCGGGTGCCGCCCTTGACGGCGGCCACCTCGACCGGCTCCTGGGCGGCCGCGGCCACGCCCGGGAACAGGTTGCCGACGGTCGACAGGAGCACGTCGGTCTCGCCCAGCGACGGCAGCACCTGCTCGATGTAGCGCAGGAAGGTCGGGTTGGGCCCGACCACCAGCACGCCCCGCCGGGCCAGGCGCTGGCGGTGGGTGTAGAGCAGGTAGGCGGCCCGGTGCAGGGCCACGGCGGTCTTGCCGGTGCCCGGCCCGCCCTGGACGACCAGGACGCCGGGGAGGTCGGCCCGGATGATCCGGTCCTGCTCGGCCTGGATGGTGGCCACGATGTCGCCCATCCGGCCGGTCCGGCTGGCCGTGAGGGCGGCCAGCAGGGCCGCCTCGCCGCTCAGGCCCTCGCGCTCGGCCTCGCTCAGCGAGTCCAGGTCGAGCACGTCGTCCTCGATCCCGAGGACGGTGCGGCCGCGGGTCCGCAGGTGGCGGCGGCGGACCACCCCGCTGGGGGTGGCCCAGGTCGCCCGGTAGAACGGCTGGGCCGCGGGGGCGCGCCAGTCGACCAGCAGCGGTTCGCGGTCGTCGTCGAGCAGCCCCATCCGGCCGATGTAGAGGTGGCTGCCGTCGGAGCGGTCGAGGCGCCCGAAGCAGAGGCCGTGCTCGGCCGCGGCCAGCTGGGCCAGGCGGTCGCTGTGGCGGGCCACGAAGGCGTCCCGGTCCACCCGGGCCTGGACGTTGCCCCCGCCCTCGTAGCCGAGGGCCCGCTCCAGCTCGGCCTGGGTGCGCTCGCGGAGCGTGTCCAGGCGCCGGTACAGCATCGACACGTAGGCCTGTTCCTGTTCCAGTTCAGCGGCGAGATTCTGCATCCTTGACAAGAGCCCCCATTCGCGGTACCGTTGATTCGGTGGTTCAGCCGCCTAATTAGCTGTGCTTGCGCAGAAGTGCCTTACGGTACCAGCGTGCGCAGCGGATGTCTAGCCCCCAATGTCCAGCCCCACGGAGCCCCTGGCGGGGCTCTTTTCTGGTTCTGGGCTCCTCCCCTACAGCGTGCTGAAGGCGCGGGCCAGGATCTCCAGGCCCTCGTCGGCCTCGGCCTCGGTGAGGATCAGGGGCGGGGCGATCCGCAGGACGTTGCCGTAGAGGCCGCCCTTGCCGACCAGCAGGCCGCCGC
>CALGFH010000167.1 GCA_937881255.1 uncultured Actinomycetes bacterium | reverse complement strand
TAGCCCATGGCCTGGCGCAGGTCGGCCATGCGGACCTGGCGCAGGTCGACCCCGTCGAGGGTGATCCTGCCAGCCCTCGGGTCGTAGAAGCGGGCGATCAGCTTGGCCACGGTGGACTTGCCGGCCCCGGTCGGCCCGATCAGGGCCAGGGTCGTGCCGGCGTCCAGCCGGAGGTTGACGTCGTGGAGCACCTGCGGCCCCTGGTCGTAGGCGAAGCAGACGTCCTCGAGCCGGACGTGGCCGCGGGGGTCGGGGAGGGGGACCGGGTCGTCGGCCTCGCGGACCGAGGGCTGCTCGGCCAGCACGGCCCCGACCCGCTCGGCCCCGGCGGTGGCCGACTGGAAGCTGTCGTACAGCTCGGAGAGCTGCTGCACCGGGTCGAACAGGTTGCGCAGATACAGCAGGAACGCGGCCAGCACGCCGATCTCGAGGTCCCCGCCGAGGACCCGCTGGCCGCCGACGCCGAGCACGACCACGGTGGCGGCCGTGCCCAGGAACTCGATCCCGGGGAAGAAGAACGAGGCCAGCCCGATGGTGCGCCAGTGGGCCACCCGCTCGTCGTTGTTGGCCTCCTCGAGGCGGCCGGCGGTGGCCCGCTCGCGGCGGAACGACTGGATCGCCCGTACCCCGGACAGCGACTCCTGGAGCTGCACGGTGACCACGCTGTGGGTCTCCCGGACCTGGCGGTAGGCGTCGGCCGACCAGCGCCGCCAGGCCCGGGCGGCCAGGCCGATCAGGGGGGCGACGACCAGGGTGGCCAGGGCCAGCTGCCAGTCCATGACGACCAGGATGATCGCCACCCCGACCATGGTGATGAGGCCGGTCACGAGCGTGACCAGGCCGTCGGTGACCAGGTCGCTCATGGCGTCGATGTCGGCGGTCATGCGGGCGACCAGCCTGCCCGTCCGCTCGCGCTCGTAGAAGTCGAGCGAGAGGGTCTGGAGGTGGCGGAAGAGCTTGGTCCGGACGGTGAACAGCACCCGCTGGCCGGCCCGGGCCACGGTCTCGATCTCGAACCGGCCGGCCAGGAACTGGACCCCGGCCAGGACCAGGTAGGCCAGGGCGACCCGGTTGATGACGGCCAGGTCGCCGGGCACGATGCCCTGGTCGATGGCCACCTTGACCAGGTACGGCATGGCCAGGGTGGCCCCGGTCTGGACGAGCACGGCCGCCGAGGCCAGCGCCACCAGCCGGCGGTGGGGCCGGACCAGCGGCCACAGCCAGGCCCGGGCCCGCCGCCCCGAGCGCCGGTCCCGCGACCCCCGCTCCACCTCCGGCGGCGCCCCGTGGGTCGGCGCCGAGACGGCGACCGGGACCGGGCCGCCGGGCCCCCGCCCCAGCGCCCCGCCCCGGGCCCTCCCAGGCCGGCGGCTCATGACGCGGCCTCCTCGACCAGGCGGTCGACGCCCCCGCCGGCGTGGGCCAGGACGGCCCGGTAGGCGGGCTCGCGGGCGGCCAGGTCCTCGTGGCTGCCCTGGGCGACCACCCGGCCCCGGTCGAGCAGGACCACCCGCTCGGCCAGGCGCAGGCTGGCCGGCCGGTTGGCCACCAGCAGCACGGTGGCGCTGCCCAGGGCCGCGTCCAGCCCGGCCAGGATGGCGGCCTCGGTGTCGACGTCGACGTGGGAGAGGGCGTCGTCCAGGATCAGGACCCGCGGCTGCATCAGCAGGGCCCTGGCCAGCGCGACCCGCTGGCGCTGGCCGCCCGAGAGGGTGTAGCCCTGCTCGCCGACCACCGTGTCCAGGCCCTCGGGGAGCGCCTCGACCACGTCGCGGGCGGCCGCCGCGGCCAGGGCGCCGAGCACCTGCTCGTCGGTGGCCTGGGGGCGCCCGAAGGCGACGTTGTCGCGCAGGCTGGCCGAGAACAGCACCGGCTCCTGGTGGACGATCCCGACCGCCGAGCGCAGCGAGTCCAGGGTCAGGCCGGCCACGTCGTGGCCGTCGACCAGCACCCGGCCCCGGGTGGGCGCGTACAGCCGCGGGACCAGCCCGAGCAGGGTCGACTTGCCCGACCCGGTGCCCCCGACCACCGCCACCCGGGACCCCGGGGCGAAGTTCAGGTCGATCCCGGACAGGGCGGGCCGGCCCCCCTCCTCGTAGCCGAAGCTGACGTCCTCGAAGGTGATCCGCACCCCCTGGTCCGCCGGGGGGAGGGCGATCGCGTCCGGCCGGTCGGCGATGGCGGGCGCCTGGTCGAGCACCTCGAAGACCCGGTCGCCGCTGGCCGCGGCCCGCTGGGCGAAGCCGAACAGCATCCCGAGCCCCTGGAGCGGCCAGGCCAGCAGCAGCAGGTAGCTGTTGAACGCGACCAGGGTGCCAAGGGTGATCTGGCCGTCGATGGCCAGCCGGCCGCCGTACCAGAGGATCGCGGCCAGGCTCAGCTGGGGGAGGATGCCCAGCAGGGGGGTGTAGAAGGCGCGCAGCCGGGCCGCCTCCAGGTTCTGGTCCAGGATCGAGCTGGCCTCGGTCTCCAGGCGGCGGGCCTGCTCGCGCTCGCGGCCGAAGGCCTTGACCACGCGGACCCCGGCCGTGGCCTCCTCGACCACGGTGGTCAGCTCGCCGATCTCCTGCTGCACCTGCCAGTAGACGCGGTGCAGGCGGCGGTTGAACCGCAGGGCCCCGTAGACCAGCGGCGGGGCCAGGGCGAGCACGACCAGGCAGAGCCGGGGCGAGAGCAGCCACATCTGCACCGCGGCGATGACGAAGGTGAGCAGGTTGAGGACCATGAAGACCAGGCCCCAGGAGATGAAGTAGCGCAGCGAGCGCACGTCCGAGGTGACCCTGGCCAGCAGCTGCCCGGTCGGCACCCGGTCGTGGTAGGCGGCCTCCAGGGTCAGCAGGTGGCGGGCCAGGCGGTTGCGCAGCTGGTACTCGACGTCGGTGCCGACCCGCCCGGAGATGTTGCGCCGCAGTCCGCCGACGACCCAGCGGACCACGGCCAGCACCATCAGCAGGACGATCTCGCGGCCCAGGACCCCCGGGACCCGCCTGGTCAGCCCGTCGTCGATGATCGTCCTGGTGATCAGCGGGAGCAGCGAGGTGATGGCCAGCATGGTCACCCCGAGCAGGAACGCCACCGTCACCCGGCGCCAGAAGGGCCGCATCAGGCCAACGATGCGCCGCAGCGTCCCGAGGGCGAGGCCGTCGGGAGGCGGGTCGGTTCCGTACCAGCGCAGCGGGCAGCTCCAGGTGGTCGAGGGCGGGTTACCTGTGGTGCAACGTACGGCAGCGCCCAGACAATCCGCGACCCGAATCCACAGGCCCGGGGCGGTCAGGTGGGGAGCGGCAGGATCGCGTTGGGGCCGATGGTGGCGACCCAGGCCCGGTCGCCGTCGGCGGCCAGCGCCGTGGCCTGCCCGTCGACGGAGACCGTGGCCGTCACCCGGTTGCCGGCCGGGTCGATCCGGGCCAGCGAGCCGGCCGCCAGGTCGGGGTCCGGGGGCGTGGCCACCCAGACGGCGCTCCGGGTCGCGGCCAGCGGGCCGGGCTCGAAGCCGACCGGGATGCGGGCCACCGTCCGCCCGCTGCCGGGGTCGACCCGCAGGACCGCATGGTGGTGGGCGTCGGCGACCCAGATGGCCCCGTGGGCGATCGCCATGCCGTGGGGCTCGACGCCCAGGTCGACGGTGCCCTGGAGCGCCCCGGTGGCCGCGTCCATGCGCCGGAGCGTGCCGTCGTCGTGGTTGGCGCTCCAGACGGCGCCGTCGACGGCCTCGATGGCCAGCGGCTCCTCACCGGCCCGGAGGGGCCGGCCGAGCGGCCGGTTGGTCGCCGGGTCGACCCGCCAGATCCGGCTCAGGGCGCCCTCGGCCGGGTCGGTGACCCAGACGGCGCTCGGGGTGCTGGCCAGGCGGTTGCCGTTGCTCCGCAGGGGCAGGGCGATCACGGCGGTCACCGCCCGGCGCCGCGGGTCCACCCGGGCGACCCGGATCACCGGGTAGCTGCCCTCGGCGGTGACTCGCCGCCGCCCGTCGACCTGCCCACCGATCCACAGGTCGCCGTGCCCGCCCACCATCGCCCCGGGCGTGAACGGCAGCCGCACCGGGGCGCCGTCGATCCGGGCCGTGGCCGGGTCGTAGCGGGCCACGGTGTGGTCGCCCAGCACCACCCAGAGCCCGCCGGCCTCGGCCACCACCGCCCACGGCTCGGCGGGCAGGTCGGTCCGCGGCTCGGCCCGCGGCCCCTGGCACCCCGTCAGCAGCAGTAGGACGACCGCCAGGCAGGGCAACCGTCGGGACACGGGCCCCGCCCGTGGCCGCGGTCTCGGCCAGCTGTGCGCCTGGATCTTCGCCATCCACCTGTCCGGTCGTGCCGTCGGGTCGCGGTCGGTCGCCTTCTGGTACACCGGTACGGACGGCATCGTTCCCCCGGCCCAAGCGGACTGGTATTGTACTGGTACATTGAAGGATATGTACTGGAGCATATTTGCGCATGGACACTGACCGCTACCAGCCGACCGAGCGGACCCGGGCCCGGCGCCTGCCCGAGCGGGCGGCCTACGACCGGGCCACCGTGCACGCCATCCTCGACGAGGGCTTCATCTGCCACGTCGGGTTCGTGGTCGACGGCCAGCCCTTCGTCGTCCCGACCGGCTACGCGCGGGTCGGGGAGACGGTGTTCCTGCACGGGTCCACCGGCAGCCGGCTCGGGCTGCGGCCGGGCATGGACGTCTGCGTCACCGTCACCCTGCTGGACGGGCTGGTGCTGGCCCGCTCGGCCTTCCACCACTCGATGAACTACCGGTCGGTGATGGCCATCGGCCGCACCCGGCCGGTCACCGACCCCGGGGAGAAGGAGGCGGCCCTGCGGGCGCTGGTGGAGCACATCGTGCCCGGCCGGAGCGACGAGGTCCGCGGGGGCGACCGCCGCGAGCTGGCCGCCACCGCCGTCCTGGCCCTGCCCCTGCGCGAGGTCTCGGCCAAGGTCCGCACCGGCCCGCCCAAGGACGACGAGCCCGACTACGAGCTGCCGATCTGGGCCGGGGTCCTCCCGCTGGCCCTCACGCCCGGCGATCCCGCTCCCGACCCGGTCCTCGACCCGTCGATCCCGACCCCGGGGCACGTGGCCTCGTGGGCGCGGCCGGCCCGGTGACCCCGAGCGCCTGACAGATCAGGCCGGTCACCCCCGCGACCAGTCGCCGCCGCGGCAACCGCGGGTGGTGGGTCGCCTCGACCAGCACCCCGTGCAGCCCGTGGAGCAGGAAGTCGATGGCCAGGGCGGGGTCGGCCACGGTGAGCTCCCCCGAGGCCCGACCGGCCTCGACCAGGTCGGCCATGACGGCCCTGGCCCTGGCGAAGGCGTCCGCGTGGCCGACCTCCCCGAACCCGGCCTCGTGGAACAGCATGTGGTGGAGGGCGTGGTTGGCCCGGGCGAAGTCGTAGGCCGCGGCCACCAGCCGCTCGACCCGCTCGGCGGTGCCGGCGCGAGGCCGTCCCTCGTCCGGCGGGTCGTCCAGCATGGCCGCGAAGCGCTCGAAGTACCGCGCCCGCAGCCCGGCCAGCAGCTCCGTCTTGGACTCGAAGTACAGGTACACGGTGCCCTTGGCCACTGCCGCCGCCTCGGCGACGTCGGCCATGGTCGCGGCCCCCAGTCCCCGCTCGACCAGCACCCGCTCGGCCGCGTCGAGGATCTGCTCCCGCCGCACGTCGGCCGGCTGCCGCCGCGGCCGCCGGGCCGGGGGCGCGGCGCCGGTTCGGGAATCGGGTGGTGAGCTCACCGCCGGAGCCTACCACGCTTGACGACTGACCGTCAGTCAGTAGATACTGACCGGCGGTCAGTAACCGGGGTTCGGAGGGGTCGGATGGGACAGGGACGCGAAGCGGAGCACGGGCACCGGGCACACCCCGGG
>CALGFH010000166.1 GCA_937881255.1 uncultured Actinomycetes bacterium | reverse complement strand
GCTGAGTATCACCGACGGGCCGTTCACCGAGGCCAAGGAGATGATCAGCTACGCGCTCTACCAGGTGCGCAAAAGGGAGGAGGCCGTCGAGTGGGCCTCCCGCTTCATGCGACTGCACCGGGACCTGTGGGAGGGCTGGGAAGGCGAGGCCGAGGTGCTCCGGGTGTTCGGCCCCGAGGACTTCGCGCCGCCCGCCTGAACGCTCGACACCTGAGGGCCGGGGTCGGGCAGGGCGCGCCCCGGCCCTCACCAGCTGACCGGAGATGGTTGGATGGATGTCCATGACGGCCACCCATTCGTATCGTGCGGTCGAGGCGGTCTGGCGAATCGAGTCCGCCAGGGTCATCGCCGGCCTCTCCCGGATGGTCGGCGATGTCGGCCTGGCCGAGGAGCTGGCGCAGGACGCGCTCGTGATCGCGCTCGAGCAGTGGCCGGCGTCGGGCGTGCCTGACAACCCTGGCGCCTGGCTCATGGCGACCGCGAAGCACCGCGCGATCGACGCCTTGCGCCGCAGGACCCGGTACGCGCAGAAGCTGGAGACGCTCGCCCGCGACCCCGTCGTCACGCGCGAGGCCGACGAGCCGGACCTGGACGCCGCGCTCGACGACCACATCGGCGACGACCTGCTCGGCCTGATCTTCACCGCCTGCCACCCGGTGCTGTCCACCGAGGCGCGCGTGGCGCTCGCGCTGCGGCTACTCGGCGGGCTGGCGACCGACGAGATCGCACGGGCGTTCCTGATCGCGGAGCCCACGGTCGCACAGCGGATCGTCCGCGCCAAGCGCACGCTCAGCAGCAAGGGCGTGGAATTCGAGCTGCCCGCGCCGGCCGACCTGCCCGGCCGGCTGTCGTCGGTGCTGGAGGTCATCTACCTCATCTTCAACGAGGGCTACTCGGCTACCGCGGGCGAGGACTGGATGCGGCCGGCGCTGTGCGAGGAGGCGCTCCGCCTTGGCCGGATCCTGGCCGGCCTGATGCCCGAGGAGCCCGAGGTGCACGGGCTGGTGGCGCTGATGGAGATCCAGGCGTCACGCATCCGCGCCCGCACCGATGCCTCCGGCGCGTCGGTGCTCCTGCTGGACCAGGACCGCCGGCTGTGGGACCGGCTGCTCATCCGCCGCGGCCTTGAGGCGCTCGCGCGTGCCGACGGGCTCGGCGGCGCCCTCGGCCCCTACACCCTGCAGGCCGAGATCGCCGCCTGCCACGCCCGCGCGCTCCTCCCCGAGGACACCGACTGGGGGCGCATCGCCGCGCTCTACCGGGTGCTCGCCCACGTCGCACCCTCCCCGGTTGTTGAGCTGAACCGCGCGGTCGCGGTCGGGATGGCCGCTGGCCCGGCCAAGGGGCTGGAGATCACCGACACCCTGCTGCATGAGCCAGCCCTCGAGCGCTACGCCCAGTTCCCGGCCGTCCGCGGCGACCTCCTCGCCAAGCTCGGCCGCCACGACGAGGCCCGCCAGGAGTTCGAACGCGCCGCCGCCCTCACCCTCAACGAGCGCGACCGCGCCGTGTTCCTAACCCGCGCCGCCGCCCGCGGAGACGGCCGGCCGTAGGTTCCCACTCGACGACCCGGCCGCAACGTGCAATTCGAGCGCGCCGAGGAAGGCGGTCTTGCACGGTATCCGTCGACGTCGATCTGGCCGAGCTCGACACCGGCCCGACCGGAGGCTTCTGGAGCTGACCTGGAGCCTCTCCATCCCACACCAATCCTCCAGCACCGGTTCTGAAACCGGCTCTTATGGCTTCTGCTGGAGCGCGCCGGTGGCACGGAGGTGGTTGGTCCGCTCCGCGGGGAGGCCCCAGGCGGCGAGGAGGTCGTCGCCGGCCGGGGCGGGCGGGGTGGGGTGAGCGCAGGAGGTGCGGCTGAAGCGGGGGGCCGGGGCGGGCTGGGTGGTGCCGGCGACCTCGACGAAGGTGGAGCGGGCCTGGTGGTGGGGGTGGGTGGGGGCTTCGAGGAGGGAGAGGACGGGGGCGACGCAGGCGTCGGTGCCCTCCAGGAGGGCGCACCAGTCGTCGCGGGTCCTGGTGCGGAACTGGGCGGCCAGGCGCTCGCGCAGGCGCGGCCAGCCGTCGCGGTCGAGCTGGGCGGGCAGGTCGTCGGCGGGGAGGCCGACCCGCTCCAGGAGCTCGGCGTAGAACCGCGGTTCCAGAGCGCCGACGGCCAGGTGGCGGGCGTCGGCGGTCTCGTAGACGGCGTAGAACGGGGCCGCGCCGTCGAGCAGGTTGGCGGCGCGGCGGTCGGTCCAGAGGCCGGCGGCCAGCAGTTCGTGGAGCTGGGTGGTCAGCAGGGCGGCGCCGTCGACCATGGCCGCGTCCACCACCTGGCCCTGTCCCGAGCGGCTGGCCTCGAGCAGGGCCGCGACCACCCCGAGGGCGAGCAGCATCCCGCCGCCGCCGAAGTCGCCGAGCAGGTTGAGGGGCGGAAACGGCGGGCCGTCGGCCGGGCCGATCGGGTGCAGCGCGCCGGCCAGGGCGATGTAGTCGATGTCGTGGCCGGCCGCCTGGGCCAGCGGGCCGTCCTGGCCCCAGCCGGTGACCCGCCCGTAGACCAGGCGCGGGTTGCGGTCCAGGCAGGCCTCGGGCCCGATCCCGAGCCGCTCGGCCACCCCGGGCCGGAACCCCTCGACCAGGGCGTCGGCCCCGGCGACCAGGTCGAGGACCACCCCCGGCCCCTCGGGGTGCTTGAGGTCGACGGCGACCCGGCGCCGTCCCCGCCCGAACAGCGCCGGCCAGCCCGGACGGTCCGACGCCGGCCGGTCGACGGCCAGCACCTCGGCGCCCAGGTCGGCCAGGAGCATGGCGCAGAACGGCCCCGGCCCGATCCCGGCCATTTCGACGACGCGCACTCCCTGGAGCGGTCCCATGGCCGATATCGTAGGGTCCGGCGGCGCGACACGGGAGGCGAGCCATGGGCGACATCCGCTTCGACGACAGGGTGGCGATCGTGACCGGCGCGGGCGGCGGCCTGGGCCGCGAACACGCGCTGCTGCTGGCCGCAAGGGGCGCCAGGGTGGTCGTCAACGACCTCGGCGGCGCGACCGACGGCACGGGCGCGTCGGCCGGGCCGGCCGAGCAGACGGTCAAGGAGATCGAGGGCCTCGGCGGGGTCGCGGTGGCCGACACCAGCACGGTGGCCACCCCCGAGGGCGGGCAGGCGATCGTCGACACCGCCCTGGAGGCCTTCGGCCGGGTCGACGTCGTCATCAGCAACGCCGGCATCCTGCGCGACAAGGCGTTCCACAACATGACCCCGGAGCTGCTCGACCCGGTGCTGGAGGTTCATCTGAAGGGGGCCTTCCACGTCATCCGGCCGGCCTGGGTGAAGATGCGGGAGGCCGGCTACGGCCGGGTCCTGGTCACCGCCTCCAACGCCGGCATCCTGGGCAACTTCGGCCAGAGCAACTACGGCGCGGCCAAGATGGGGCTGGTCGGGCTGGCCCGGGTGCTCGCCCAGGAGGGTGCCCGCTACAACATCAAGGCCAACGTGCTGGCCCCGATCGCCCGCACCCGCATGACCGAGGAGCTGCTGGGCCCGCTCGCCCCCAAGCTCGACCCGGGCCTGGTCGCGCCCGTGGCCGCCTGGCTGGTCTCCGAGGCGTGCCCGGTCAGCGGCGAGATCTACTCGGCCGGCGGCGGGCGGGTCGCCCGCTTCTTCATCGGCCTCACCGAGGGCTACGCCAACCCGGACCTGACCCTGGAGGACGTCCGCGACCACTTCGGCCAGATCCGTGACGAGACCGGCTACTCCGTCCCCTCCGGCGTCGCCGACGAGATCTCCTCGCTGGTCGAGCGCCTCCGGTAGCGGACCTCGGCGAAGCTGACCCCGAACGCCTCGCTGGCCCGCTCGGTGC
>CALGFH010000165.1 GCA_937881255.1 uncultured Actinomycetes bacterium | reverse complement strand
CACCCGACCCGGGCGGCGATATCGTACTGGTCGAGGTCGTGGAAGAAGCGGAGGACGACGATCTCGCGCTCCGGCTCGGGCAGGCTGTCGACCAGCCCGGGCAGCAGGAGCAGGTCCTCCGGCTCCTCACGGGGCGGGGCGGCGGGCAGCCGGTCGCCCAGGGAGGCGTCGCCCTCCTCGCCGATCTGCTGGTCGAGTGACACCTCCGAGCGGGTGTGGACGACCTCGAGCGCCTCCAGGGCCTCCTCCTGGGACATGCCCAGGTAGGCGGCGAGCTCGGCCATGGTCGGAGAGCGGCCCAGGGTGAGGGGCAGCTCGTCGAGGGCCTTGCACAGGCGCAGGGAGCGCTCCTTCACCGGGCGGGAGACGTGGACCCGCCAGCTGGTGTCGCGCAGGTAGCGCTTGAGCTCGCCGACCACGCAGGCCACGGCGTAGGGGACGAACGGGTTGCCGTAGTCGGGGTCGTAGCGGTCCACGGCCGCGACCAGGCCGACCCGGGCCGTCTGGCGGAGGTCCTCGGGGCTGGCCCCGCGGCTGCCCCGGTAGCGCTCGGCCAGCCGGTCGGCCAGGCCGAGGTAGGAGACGATGATCTGCTCGCGGACGGCGGGGTCCCTGGTGGCCGCGTACTCCCGGAACCAGCCTTCGACGCGGTCGACACCACGCTCGTCACCTGGGAGGACGTCAGAGATGGCAGGGTTCGACCGGGTCGCGTGGACCACTGGCTGCTCCGGAAGTCGGTCGTCCACGGGGGCTGGGAGGACGAGTCGAACTAACCACTTCTACGCCTGCTCTTCGCAGTGCGCAACCGGAACGGTTGCCGGAGGCTAGGGAAAGGTCCCTGCCCTGGGGAGCAGCGCCGGGACCTCGTGGCCGAGCCGCTCGCTCAGAAAGGCGGCCGTCGGCAGCAGCGCCTCCAGGTCGTAGCCGGTGTCCAGGCCCATCCGCTCGAGCAGGAACACCAGGTCGTCGGTGGCGATGTTGCCGGTCGCCCTTGGGGCGAACGGGCAGCCGCCGATCCCGCCGGCGCTGGCGTCCAGCACCCTGGCCCCGAGCTCGACGGCGGTGACGGCGTTGGCGAAGCCGGTGTTGCGGGTGTTGTGGAAGTGGAACCGCAGCGGCGGCTCGGCGCCGACGGCGTCGCGGACCCTGGCCACCAGGTCCCGGACCTGGGACGGCACCCCGGCCCCGATGGTGTCGGCCAGGCAGAGCTCGTGCGCCCCGGCGGCGGCCCCCCTGGCCGCCAGCTCCACCACCCGGCCGGGGTCGACCTCGCCCTCGAAGGGGCAGCCGAACGAGGTGGCCAGGGTGAGGGTGGTGAACAGCCCCTCGCCGCGGGCCCGGCCGATCACCTCGGCGGCGGCCTGCATGCTCTCGGAGGTCGAGGCGTTCTGGTTGCGCCGGTTGAAGGTCTCGCTGACGCAGACGACCACGTTGACCTCGTCGACCCCGCTGCCCAGGGCGCGGTCGAGGCCGCGCCGGTTGAGGACCAGGCCGGCGTAGGAGACCCCATCGGGCCGCGGCACCCGCTCCATCACCGCCTCGGCGTCGGCCATCGCCGGGACCAGCTTCGGGTGGGCGAACGACACCGCCTCGACCCGCCGCGCCCCGGCCGCGACCAGCCGGCCGATCAGCTCGACCTTGGCCTCGGTGGGCAGGACCACGGGCTCGTTCTGGAGGCCGTCGCGCGGGCTGACCTCCACGATGGTGACGTCCATGGCGGTCAGTGTAGGACCGCGAACAGCCGGTACTCCCCGGTCATGCCCCGCAGCTCGTGGGCGCCGCGGTCCTCGAGCACGTAGTCCGACCCGGCGACCAGGTCGTGGACGGTGCTGGAGACCAGCACCTCCCCGGGGCGGGCGGTGGCCATCACCCGGGCCGCGATGTGGACGGCGATGCCGCCGACGTCGTCGCCCCGGAGCTGGACCTCGCCGGTGTGGACCCCGGCCCGGATCTCGACGCCGCTCCCCCGCAGCCGGTCCCGCAGGGCGGTGGCGCAGCGGATCCCCCGGCCGGGCCGGTCGAACAGGGCCAGGATGCCGTCGCCGGTCGACTTGACCAGCCGCCCCTGGAGCTGGCCGACCAGCTCGCGGGCGAGCCGGTCGTGGGTGTCCAGCAGCTCGCCCCAGCGCCGGTCGCCGACCTGCCGGGCGTGCCCGGTCGACCCGACGATGTCGGTGAACAGCACCGTGGCCAGGGCCCGCTCGCCCCGCTCCCCGGCCGGCGCCGGGGCCGGGGCCGGGGCCGGGGACCGCCGGCCGGGCCCGACCATGAACACCACCGCGGCGTGCAGGGCCAGCGGGATCAGCAGCA
>CALGFH010000164.1 GCA_937881255.1 uncultured Actinomycetes bacterium | reverse complement strand
CGTTCGAACGAGGCTGACGCATGGGCTCACCGCTGTTCCTGATCCGTGACGAACCACAGCTGTTCGTCGCCTTCGTGATCGCGGTGATCGTCGGCATCACCTTCCACGAGTTCAGCCACGCGGCGGTGGCCAGCCTCCAGGGCGACCAGACGGCCCGCTCCCAGGGCCGCCTCACCCTCAACCCGATCAGGCACCTGGACCCGCTGGGCTCCATCGCCCTGATCCTCGCCGGGTTCGGATGGGGCCGGCCGGTCCCGGTGAACCCGACGGCGCTGCGCAACCGCCGGTTCGGGGGCATCATGGTCGGCCTCGCCGGCCCGGCCGCCAACTTCGTGGTCGCCCTGGTCTCGGTGATCGGGCTCCGCATCGCCTACCCGACCGCCGGGCTCGCCTTCGATGTCCCCTTCAGCTTGAGACTCCTCTACACCCTGGTCGCCGTGAACGTCATCCTCGGCGTGTTCAACCTCCTGCCGATCCCGCCGCTGGACGGGTCGACCCTGCTGTCGATCGTGCTGCCGCCCTCGCGGCAGAACATCGTCCGCTTCCTCGAGCAGTACGGGATCTTCCTGCTGCTCGGACTGCTGATCCTGGCCCCCAACCTCCTCACCCCGATCTTCCAGGCGATCACCAGGGCGCTCTACGGCCTGGTCGGCCTCCCCATCGGCTGACCGGGGGAGCGGCCGACGGCCTCGGGCGGACGGCCGTCCGGGCCGCGGCGGGACGGGAGCGCGTTGTCGCCGACGACGGGCGCTGGCTACCATCGGCCGGCTGCCTCGAACGCCCTGGGGCCGCCGTTCCGCCGCCCACGAGCGCATCGATCCATTGATTCAACGATGAATAGACAAGTAGATATATGGACTATGTAGTCAAGACCGAGGTGTTCGAGGGGCCGTTCGACCTGCTCCTCCACCTGATCGCGCGCCAGCGGGTGGACCTCTGGCAGATCTCGCTGTCCCGCATCACCGAGGACTACCTGGCCGAGATCCGCCGCATGCGGGAGCTCAACCTGGAGGTGGCGACCGAGTTCCTGGTCGTCGCGGCCACCCTCCTGGAGCTGAAGGCGGCCCGGCTGCTGCCGGCCCCCGACGCCGACCCCGACGAGATCGAGGCCGTCCTCGAGGAGCGCGACCTGCTCTTCGCCCGGGTGCTCCAGTACCGGGCCTACAAGCAGGCGGCCGGCCTCTTCGGCGCCCGCCTGGCCGAGCAGACGGCCTATGTTCCCCGACGGGTCGGCGCCGAGGACCTCCTGCGCCGGATCGTCCCCGAGCTGCTGGTCGGGGTCTCTCCCGAGGAGCTGGCCCGCCTGGCCGCCGCCGCCCTCACTCCGGTGGCGCCCCCCCAGGTCACCACCACCCATATCGCCCCGCCCCGGCTGTCGGTCGCCGAAGCGGTCACCTCCCTCGCCCGCCGCCTCCAGGACCAGGGCTCCATCAGCTTCGAGGAGCTGGTCGGCCGCCAGGCCGTGCCCATCGAGGTCGTGATCGGCCTGCTTGCCGTCCTGGAGCTGTACAAGCGATCGTTGGTCGAGCTCGACCAGACGTCGACCTTCGGCGACATCGCCGTCCGCTGGACCGGCGGCGACCTGGTCGACCCCATCGACATGACGGTCGAGGAGCCCGCATGACCGACCCAACCCCGACCCCTCCCACCCAGCCGCCCAAGGCCCCGTCCCCGGGGCCGGAGCCGGCCACGCCTCCCTCGGGCCCCTCGGTCAGCTCCGCCGTCCCCCCGGAGGCCCAGGTCCCGCCAGCCCCCGGGCCAGGTCGTGCAGCGGGTCGCGACGCAGATCACCAGACTTGGCCCGCAAAGCCTACATCTCATCTTGAGGGTCGCCCCGCGGAGCTCTCCCCGGGTCCTGTTCCTCCTCCTGACCCGACCCCACGCCCAACCTGGGACTCCCCGGGGGCCTCGACCCCAGCCTCGGCCCCGCTACCTGCCTCCGCTTCCGCGTCGGCCCCGGGCTCGGCTTCCGACCCGAGCTGGGAGCCGGCTTCGGCTCCACCCCCGGGTCCGATCCCCGACCCCGCTCCCGCGTCGGCTTCGGCCCCCGATCCGGACCCGCACCCGGCTGTGGGGTTCGAGGGGGACCCGACGGCCTGGCCGCCCGATGAGGCGTTCGAGGGGGTGGACCTGGACGACCGAGGGTGGACCCGGCGCGACCTGGAGGCGATCTTGCTGGTCGCCGACGAGCCGGTGCCGGCTGGCGTCCTCGCCGAGATCGTGGGGTCGCGGCTGTCGGAGGTGGAGGAGCTGCTGGTCGACCTGGCCGGGGAGTACGCGCGCGACGGCCGCGGGTTCGTGCTCCGGGCGATCGCCGGCGGCTGGCGGCTCTACACCAACCCGGGCGCGCGGACCGCCGTCGAGGCCTTCCTCCGCACCGGCCAACAGAGCCGCCTCACCCGCGCTGCGCTCGAGACCCTGGCGGTGATCGCCTACCGGCAGCCGGTGACCCGCTTCCAGGTCGCCGCCGTCCGAGGGGTGAACGTGGACGGGGTGTTCCGGACCCTGGCCTCCCGCGGCCTGATCCACGAGGTCGGGACCGACCCCGGGCCCGGCCAGGCCATCCTCTACGGCACCACCCCGGCGTTCCTCGAGCAGCTCGGCCTGAACGACCTCGACCAGCTCCCACCGATCAAGGACTACCTCCCCGAAGGCGTCGAGCTGCTCGACCTCCAGGAGCAGCCATGACCCCCGCCGGCCCATCCCGTCCCTCCACCGGCGGCGACCGGTCCCGCCCGGCCCGCTCAGGCCCGCCCCGGCCGGCCAGCGGCCAGCAACCCGCCCGGTCCCGCCCATCCCGGGGTTCGGAGCCCGACCGCGCGACCGCAAGGTCACGCCGAGCAGCCGGCGATGAAGCTCCATCCGCCACGCCACGCACACGCTCGTCCCGCCCAGCCAGGCGGAGCCCTGACGGCGCGGACAGATCCCGCCCCGACGTCGGCTCTCGCTCCAGGAACGATGCAGCGGTTCGGGCCGATGGCCGCTCCGGCCGCGCCGATACGGAAGGTCGAGCGGGCAGCAGCCAAGCCCGCCGAGGAACCGCTGGCCGGGTGCCGAGCCGACCCCGCCGTGCCGACGACGAGGGTCGAGCGGGTCGAGGTTCCCGCCGTGCTGATGAGGGCGGTCGAGGTGAGCGCGGGTCCCGCCGAGTCGATGAGGGCGGTCGAGGCGAGGGCCGGTCCCGCCGTATCGATGAGGAGGGCCGGGGCCGGTCCCGCCGGGTCAACGAGCAGGGTGGAACGGGGCACCGTTCCCGTCGTGTCGACGAGCGGGGGGGAGAGGGACACCGTTCCCGTCGTGTCGACGAGGAGGGTCGAGCAGGGCGCGGGGGACGCCGGGGACCTCGCTTCGACTCAGAAGAGGGTGGTCGCCGAGGGCAGGCTGGGCCGACGGGCCGGCGCGGGACCGCGGCGTCGGGTCGCTCAGCCGGATCGCGGGGTTCGCGGGAGGCGGCCGATGACCGGCCGACCGGGCGACCCGGCTCGGCGGATGGGCAAGGATCGTCGCGTCGCCGGTCGTCACGGGACGCGACGGCGACCCGGTCAGGCGGGCGTGCGACGCGCGATCGGGCAGCTGCTCCGCGGGCAGCCTCCTCTGGACCCAGGGCCGGCGACCGCGGAGCTCGAAGCGCCCCGCGGGCGGGACCCGGCGGGGCCAGAGCCGCTCGGGACCGCGACCGGCGACTCGAACCGTCGCGCGGCCGGGCGGGCCCCTCCGCACCGGCCAGGGGGGCGAGCGGCAGGGGTGGGACGGGGACCTCGAAGGCAGCCCGGCCAAAGGGCGGCCGGACGGCGGTCGTCGAAGGGCCGGCCGCTGATGGGGGAGAGGCGGTCCGGCTCAACAAGGCGTTGAGTGGGGCTGGGCTGGGATCGAGGCGGGCGGTGGAGGAGCTTGTGCGGGCGGGGCGGGTGTCGGTCGCGGGCGAGGTGGTGCAGGACCTCGGCCGACGGGTCGATCCCGTCAGCGACCGGGTCGAGGTGGACGGGTCCCGAGTGGTGCTGGACGAGCGGCGGCGCTACTGGCTGCTCAACAAGCCGGCGGGGGTGGTGAGCACGGCGGCGGACCCGGAGGGCCGGCCGACGGTGGTCGGCATGGTCCCCGAGCAGCCGCGGGTCTTCCCGGTCGGACGGCTCGATCGGGACACCGAGGGGCTGCTGCTGCTCACCAACGACGGGCCGCTGGCCTACCGGCTGACCCATGCCAGGTACGGGATCGAGAAGCGGTACCTGGCCGAGGTCGAGCGACTGCCGGCCGATGCCCCGGGCCGGCTGCGCAACGGGATCGAGCTGGAGGACGGCTTCGCCAAGCCGACCAGGGTCAGGGTGGTGGCCGGGTCCGGTCGGCGCCGCATGATCGAGGTCATGCTGGTCGAGGGCCGCAACCGCGAAGTGCGCCGCCTGCTGGACGCGGTCGGGGCTCCGGTTCGGCGGCTGGTACGCACCGCGGTCGGCCCGATCCGTCTCACCGGCCTGGCGCCGGGAGAGTTCCGTCCCTTGCGCCCCGAGGAGATCAGGAACCTCTACAAGGCAGCAGGGCTATGAGGACATCCATCAATCAATCGATTCATCTATTTATCGCTTCATCGATGAGTCGACGGCAGCCGAGGGCAGGCCGATGACCGAGCAACGGCTGGAGGAGCGCCTGGTCGCCCTGCGCGGGGCGACCACGGTCGACGCCGACACGTCCGAGGCCGTGATGGGCCGCACCCGCGAGCTGCTGTCGGCCCTGCTCGAGCGCAACGACGTCGACCACGACCAGCTGGTGTCGATCATCTTCACCTCGACCAAGGACCTGCGCAGCGCCTTTCCGGCGCTGGCGGCCAGAGAGCTCGGCCTCGGCGACGTACCCCTGCTCTGCGCCGGCGAGCTCGACGTCGTAGGAGGCAACCCGAACACGATCCGGGTGCTGGTTCACTGCTACTCGACGCTGCCGAGGGCGAGCCTGCGCCACGTCTACCTGCACCGCGCCAAGCACCTGCGCGACGACCTCTCGGAGTGAGCCCGATGACAGGAGTCGGCCGATGACGTCGACGCTCGAATGGCCGCGGCGGCTCGCCATCGTCGGCACCGGCCTGCTCGGTGCCTCGGTGGGGCTGGCCGCCCGCGCGGCCGGGGTCGCCGAGGTGGTGGGGGCCGACAACGACCGGCGGGAGCTGCGGGACGCCCTCGAACGGGAGGCGATCACCAGCCGCGCCCGCTCGGTCGAGGAGGCGGCCGAGGGGGCCGACCTGATCGTGGCCGCGACCCCGGTCCGGTCGCTGGCCGGTGTGCTCGCCCGCGCCCTGGCGGTGAACCCGGAAGCCGTCCTCACCGACGTCGGCAGCACAAAGTTGCACCTTCTAGCTGAGCTTCAACGTTCGTCGGCCAACCTCCGGCGGGTCATCCCCGGCCATCCGATGGCCGGATCGGAGGAGCGGGGGGCGATGGCCGCCCGGGTCGACCTGTTCCATGGTGCGGCCTGGGTGCTGACCCCGGCGCCGCACGTCGACCACCAGGCGCTGCGGCGGCTGACCTCCTTCGTGCGTGACCTCGGCGGACGGCCCCTCATGCTCGACCCGGAGCTGCACGACCAGGTGGCGGCGTTCGCGAGCCACCTGCCGCAGCTGGCCGCCACCGCCCTCATGGGGGCGGTGGCCCAGGTGGACTCGCCGGCAGCCCTGCGTCGCCTGGTCGCCAGCGGCTTCCGCGACACCACCCGTGTGGCGGCCAGCGACCCCGATCTCTGGGTCGACATCTGCGCCACCAACGGGCCAAGCATCGTGGCCGCGCTGGACGTGCTGACCAGCCGGCTCGAGGTGCTGCGCAAGCTCATCGCCGAGGGCGACCGGGTCGGCCTGCGCGAGGAGCTGGCCACGGCAAGGGCGGCACGCCTGCGCATCCCGACCAAGCCGGGGTCCTCCCCACGCGGCCTGCGGGAGGTGGTGGTCCACATCGCCGACCGCCCTGGCAGCCTGGCCGCGGTGTTCCACGCCCTCGGCGCCGCCGGGGTCAACGTGGAGGACCTGGCCATCGACCACGAGCTGCAAGGGGGGAGCGGCGCCCTGCGCATCTGGGTCGCCGGCCGGGACGCCTCCACCACCGCCATCGCCGCCCTGGAGCTGGCCGGCTGGCCCGCCCACGAGGGCACCGGCGCCCCCTGAGGCTCTTTGTCGATGAGTCGACACATCACCCAACCGATGTACCGACAGAGAATTCGGTGACCGGACTCGGGCATACCGGCGGAGGGTCGGGGGACGGGTAGCGGGTAGACTGCGCTGCGGGTGTCTCCGGTTCGGGCAATGTGCGGGCGTGGTCCACCGGTCGAGTAGGGAGGCCAGGTGAAGGTGGTCGGGTTGGGCGGGGACGAGCCCGTCGAGGGAACCGCCGACGTCGTCGTCGCCATCGACGGGCCGGCCGGGTCGGGCAAGAGCACCGTCGCCCGGCGGGTTGCCGAGGGGGCTGGCCTGCGCTACCTGGACACGGGGGCGACCTACCGCGCCCTCACCCTCGCCCTGCTGCGGCGGAGGATCCCGGTCGAGGACGCCGAGGCGGTCGCCGACGCGGCCAAAGCCGTGGATCTCACCCTCGAGCTCCCGCCCGGACGGGCGGGTGCGGCCAGGGTGCTGCTGGACGGGGTGGAGCCGGGCCTGGCCCTGCGCACGCCCGAGGTGAACGCCACGGTCTCGGCGGTCGCGGCCGTGCCGGCGGTCCGTGAGCTGCTGGTCGGGCTGCAGCGCTCGCTGGTCGGGGTCGGCGGGATCGTGGTCGAGGGCCGGGACATCGGGACCGTGGTCTGGCCAGACGCCGACGTCAAGGTGTTCCTGACGGCCTCCGAGCACGAGCGGGCCCGGCGGCGCAGCGACGACACCGAGGGCGGCGGCGAGACGGCCGAGACCCTCGCCCGCCGCGACGCCCTCGACAGCGGGCGGGCCGCCTCCCCGACCCGCGCCGCCGCCGACGCCCTCGTCATCGACTCCACCACCCGCACCATCGACCAGGTGGTGGACCACCTCCTCCAGCTCATCGAGGCGGCCAGAGCCACCCGCCCGCGATGACCGGCGGCCCCCACCGCGAGGCGCCCCGCGCCCCGGCCGGCGACAGTGGTGGGACCCTGCCGGGCCGGTCTGGCGGAGATATGCGCGAGCGGGTCGGAGACGAGCCCGACCAGATCGGAGACAAGCGCGAGCGGGGCCGGGACGAGCCTGGGCGGAGGGGGAACCCCGACCGTGGGTTCTTGATCGCGGGGGCGGTGGTGAAGCCGTTGATGCGGGTCTGGTTCCGGATCCGGGTCGAGGGTGGGGAGCATGTGCCGAGGGAGGGGCCGGTGATCCTGGCCTCGAACCATCGGAGCAACATGGACCCGGTGCTGCTCGCCTCGGCGTTGCAGCGGCCGGTGGCGTTCATGGCCAAGGCCGAGCTGTTCGTGGGGCCGCTCGGCTGGATCATGCGCTGGATCGGGCAGTTCCCGGTCCGGCGGGGGGGCATCGACCGGGAGGCCCTGCGGCGGACGGACGCGGTGCTGGCCCGCGGCTCGATGCTCGGGCTGTTCCCCGAGGGGACCAGGGGGGACGGGGGGTTCGCGGCCGTCCATCCCGGGCTTGCCTATATCGTGGTCCGGCAGCGCTGCCCGGTGCTGCCGGTGGCGATCTTCGGGACCGAGCGGGTGCGGCGCCGGTTCGGCTGGCTGCCGTTCGCGTCCCCGGTCCGGATCGTGATCGGCCCGGCGATCGACCTGCCCCAGTCGACCAGCGACCGGGCCGGTCGCCGAGCCGCCAGCGAGGTCCTGCGCCAGCGCCTCCAGGCCTTCCTGGTCACCGCGGGTGGAACTCCCACCTCCCAAGCCATAAGTAGTCAAGATGATGAGTAGACAAAGCGACACATCGATAGAGCAGCAGGAGGGCGAGCCGACCGGCCGCCTGCCCAGGGTGGCCGTGGTCGGCCGGCCCAACGTCGGCAAGTCGACCCTGGTCAACCGGATCCTGGGCCGGCGCGCGGCCATCACCCAGGAGGTCCCCGGCGTGACCAGGGACCGGGTCGTCTACCAGGCCGACTGGTCCGGCCGGCGCTTCGAGCTGGTCGACACCGGCGGCTGGGAGCCGAAGGCGACCGGCCTCCAGGCCAGCGTCGTCGCCCAGGCCGAGCGGGCCATGGCCGACGCCGACCTCCTCCTGTTCGTGGTCGACGCCACCATCGGGATCACCGAGGAGGACGCCGCCGTCGCCGCCCGCCTGCGCCGCGGCCAGGTGCCGGTCCTGCTGGTCGCCAACAAGGTCGACAGCGCCGCCGCCGAGCCGCAGGTCGCCGACCTGTGGTCGCTCGGCCTGGGCGAGCCGCTGGCCGTGTCCAGCCTGCACGGCCGGGGGTCGGGGGACCTGCTCGACGCGGTCATCGGGCGGCTCGGCAGCGAGGCCGCGGCCGGCGACGAGCCCCAGGTGCCGGCGCTGGCCATCGTCGGCCGGCCCAACGTCGGCAAGTCCAGCCTGCTCAACCGGCTGGCCGGCCAGGACCTGGCGATCGTCGACCCGACCCCGGGCACGACCCGCGACACCGTCGACTCGATCGTGGACCGGGCCGGCCGGAGCTACCGGCTGGTCGACACCGCCGGCATGCGGCGCTCCTTCCAGCAGGCCGAGGGGGCCGACTACTTCGCCTTCGTCCGCAGCCTGGAGGCGGTCGACCGGACCGACGTCGCCCTGCTCGTGCTCGAGGCGCCCCTCGGCGTGGCCGAGCAGGACCAGAAGGTCGCCGTCCGGGCGGTCGAGGCCGGCTGCGGGCTGGTCCTGCTGGCCAACAAGTGGGACCTGATGGACGACGAGGCCCGGCGCCAGTTCGGGGTCGACCTGGAGCGCAAGCTCTACTTCGTCGACTGGGCGCCGATGCTGCGGATCTCGGCCCGCACCGGGCGGGGGGTCGAGAAGATCTGGGGCCTGGTCGACCAGGTGCTGGCCGAGCGGTCCCGGCGGATCCCCACCGCGGCCCTCAACCAGTGGCTGGGGCAGGCGACCGAGCGCACGCCACCGCCGCCGGCGCGGGGCCGCTCGGTCAAGGTCCGCTACGCCACCCAGGCCAGGGTCGACCCGCCCGAGGTGGTCCTGTTCACCAGCGGCCAGCTCACCCCCAGCTACCTCCGCTACCTGGAGCGGGGCCTGCGCCGGACGTTCGGGTTCGAGGGCACGCCGGTGCGGCTGGTGGTCCGCGTCCGGACCAGGGAGCGGACCGGCGGGAGCTGACCGGGTGGCCGCCATAACCGGGGGAAGGCGCCGGTGGCCGTGATATCCTGACGGCCGTTTCGGGCCTTCGGGCCCGCTTCGGGACGTGGCGCAGCTTGGTTAGCGCACCAGTCTGGGGGACTGGGGGTCGCGAGTTCAAATCTCGCCGTCCCGACTAGCAATACCGCAGTTCAGCGGCCATAGTGGGCCGAGCGCCGTCAGCCTCCACTCGCGGACTGCAACCCTGATGCAACCCGGAGGACTGCAATGACCGACGTAGTGCCTGGTCCGGGCGAGCCTCCAATGCCGCCTGATCCGGGCCCCCAGCCTCCGCTGCCGCCTGATCCGGGCGAGCCTCCACTGCCGCCTAAGCCTCCAGAGCCTAAGCCCTTCTGACCTGTTCACTGGCCGAACACCACCTGCTCTAGGGCGGTTTCACTTTCCCACGGGGTCGGGCGTATGCTTTCCCACAAGTTCAGTGGGAAATGCTCGAGGAGCAGCGAT
>CALGFH010000163.1 GCA_937881255.1 uncultured Actinomycetes bacterium | reverse complement strand
CGTCCCGTCGTACCGGTGAGATCACCAGGGCGGTAGCATCCGCCCATGGACCCCTCGACGCCCCCGGACCGGCTGCGGCCGGGGCTGGTGTTCCGTTACGGGGCCCTGTTCAGCCTCGGGGCCGCCGCCACCGTCATCGGGCTGTACGCCCTGTACACGGTCAGGGCCATCCTGATCAGGATCCTGATCGCGCTGTTCATCGCCGTCAGCCTCGACCCGGCGGTGCGCCAGCTGGCCCGGCGGGGCATGCGCCGCGGGGTCGCCGTCACCCTGATCTTCCTGCTCGCCTTCGCCCTGGCCTCGGCCTTCCTGCTCTCGGTGATCCCGCCGCTGGTGACCCAGTTCGGCAACCTGGTCGACGACCTGCCCGGCTACCTGACCCGCCTCCAGGGCCGCTCGTCGCAGTTCCGCGAGCTCAACGACCGCTACAACATCTCCGACCAGCTCCAGGGGCTGGTCGGCACCCTGCCGAGCCGGCTCGGGAGCGGCCTGCTCGGGTTCACCGGCCGGGTCTTCGGGGCGGTGTTCAACGGCCTCACCGTGCTGGTGTTCACCGTCTACTTCATGGCCGACATGCCGAGGATCCGCTCGGGGATCGTCCGGCTGTTCCCGGTCTCGCGGCGGCCCCGGGCCCGCCAGGTCGTCGACCTGGTGGTCGACAAGGTCGGCGGCTACATGATCGGCAACATCATCATCTCGCTGATCGCCGGGGTGGTCTCCTTCATCGCCTTCACCATCCTCGGGGTGCGGTTCGCGGTGCCGCTGGCCTTCGTGGTCGCGATCTGCGACCTGATCCCGATGATCGGGGCGACCCTGGGGGCGGCCATCGGCGTCACCGTCGTCCTGTTCACGGCCGACCTGTGGCCAACCACCGTGCTGGTGGCGGCCTTCTTCGTCGCCTACCAGCAGCTGGAGAACTACCTGATCGCCCCCCGGGTGCTGAAGACGACGGTCGAGCTGGGGGCGGCCGCCGTGCTGATCGCCGGCCTGGTCGGAGCGGCCGTCCTCGGCCTGGTCGGGGCCCTGATGGCCATCCCGGTGGCCGCCGCCTTCAACGTCCTGCTCAACGAGCGCCTGGTGGCCCACGAGAGCGCCGCCGGCGCCGTGGCCGCGGTCGCCGGGGACGGCGCGGCCGCCGCCCCGCCCGACCCCGCGCCCGAGGTCAGGGGGTCGGAACCGCGCGATCCCGGCTGACCAGGGTCAGCAGGACGATCGCGTGGGTCCAGGCCAGGGGGGCGACCGAGCGGGGGCCGCCGTCGTCGCGCCCGACCCGCTCGGGGAAGGCGCCAAGGGCCGTGCGGTGGCCGAGCAGCCAGGCCAGGCGGGCCTCGGCGGCGGCCAGGTCGCCCGAGGCCATGGCGGCCAGGGCGAACGAGGCCGTCGCCGGGGTCCAGGGGTCGCTGCCCAGCCAGGGCCGGCCCGGCACCGCCCCGCCGGCCACGGTCAGCCGCCGCCAGGTGGTCCTGACCGCCCGCCCCACGGCGGGGTCGGGCGGCCCGAACGGCGGGGCCAGCCAGGTCACGGCCGCGTCCGGCCCGCCCCCGGCCGGGTACCGCTGGAACCCGCCCGGCCCGAACCGCGCCCGCACCCCCCGGTGCAGCCGGTCGGCCGCTCGGGCCCAGGCGTCGCGCCGCTCGTCCTTCCCGGCCTCGTTCGCCAGGCGGGCGGCGGCCCGCAGGCCGGCCAGGAGGGCGGCGGCGGTGCCCAGGGTGAGGGCGCGCTCGCGGCGCTCCCAGTAGTCGGGGCCGGCCGGGGGGAGGCCGTCGGGGCCGAGCGAGGCGGCGGCGTGGTCGGCGGCGGCGCGCACGGCCGGCCACAGCCGGGCCGCCAGGTCGCGGTCGCGGCCCTGGTCGGTGGCCAGCCAGGCCGCCCACGGCACCCAGCCGGTGGCGTCCAGCTGGGCCGGGCGGCCGTCGTCGACCGGGCGGCCGTCGGAGTGGGAGCGGGCCGGCCAGGTCCCGTCGGGCCGCTGGGCGCCGGCCAGGAACCCGAGGACGGCGGCGGCCTCGCGGCGGTGGCCGGTGACGGCCAGGGCGGCGGCGGTGAAGCTGGCGTCCCGCGGCCACACATAGGCCCAGTAGGGGGTCTGGGCGGCCAGGGCGGCGCCGCCCGGCCGGACCAGCAGGCGCAGGAACAGCAGCGACCGGGCCGCCGCCTCCCGCTCGGCGGCGGAGGCGCCCGGGACCGTCCCGGCGGCCAGCCAGGCCCGCTCGGCGGCGGCCACGGCCAGCGCCCCCGGGTCGCCGGGTGGCCCGGTGACCGGGTCGCGCGCTCCCGGGGGCAGCCAGCGCAGGCGGCCGTCGGCCAGCCGCAGCACCGTGCTCCGCTCCAGGTAGGCCGCCCCCTGGGCCTGGTCGGGCGTGACCGCCACCAGGGCGTCCCGGCCGCCCAGCAGCCCGGCCCCGAACAGGGGCGGCGACCGGTCGGGCCGGGTCGCCCCCAGCAGCAGCGCCACCAGCCCGACGGCGACCGACAATGCCAGCGGGCGGCGGTCGATCCGTCGTCCCAGGGTCAGCTCCTCTCAGGGGCCGCCCAGGCCGCGCACCAGGCGGTCGAGGGTGGGCCGGTCGGGGGCCGACAGCCAGGCGACCCGGCTGCCCCGGCAGACCAGGGCGGCGCGCTGGCCGTCGCCCGAGAAGCGGGCCGAGCTGGCGGCGCCGCTGCCTGGCCCGAAGCGGCCGGTGGCCCAGCCGCGCATGGCCCCGCAGAACTGGGCCGCCTCGGCGCCCGAGTCCCAGACGGTCCGCAGGGCCAGGGCGGCGCCGGTGCCCCGCTGGAAGGTCCGAAGGCGGCCGCCGTCCCAGCCCTCCGCGGCCGCCTCGGCGGTGGCCACGGCCAGCTCGCCCTGGAGCAGCAGCCGGGCGTCCAGCTCGCCGAAGCTCAGCTCCGCGGCCGGCCGCCAGCCGCCCCCGAGGCGGCCGCTCAGGTCGGCCAGCTCGACCTTCTGGGGCTGGTCGCGGGCGCCCAGGTAGCGCTCGGGGTGGAGCAGCTGCTCGGTCGAGGTGGGCGGGTCGCGGTAGGCGTCGTTGACCGCGTCCCAGCCCCCCTGGGCGTAGAGGGCGCGGACGAAGCGCAGGCCCTGCTCGTAGGGGAACAGCATCGACTGGCGGATGACGGCCGGGGCGGCGTCCCGCTCCGGGGTGCGCTGGGTGGAGGCGACCAGGCCGGCGTCGGCCTGCTCGGCCGGGGTGAGCCGCTCGGCCAGGTACCGCTGCATGGTCAGGGTGGCGTCGCCCTCGACCAGGCCGGAGTAGGCGGCCAGCTCGTCCTCGCGGGCGGTGGCCGCGGCCAGCCGGTCGGCCCTGGTCAGGTCGAAGCGCTGGTCGGTGACGGCGTGGGTCAGCTCGTGGGCCAGGATGATCTTGGCGTACGGGTCGAGGCCGCGGCTGGAGCGGACGTACAGGCCGCCCTTGGGGGGCCGGCCCGGCAGGTAGAAGCCGAGCACGCTCTCGGCCTGGACCCGGTTGAGCAGCCGGGGCAGGTCGGTGCCGGCGGGCAGCTCCCCGAGCAGCTCCATGGCCCGGCCCTGGCGGCGCAGCTCGTTCTCGTCGGTCTCCTCGGCCAGGACGCCGAGGAGCCGCTTGGCCAGCTTGCCGGGCGACTCGACGGTCACCGGCACCCGCCGCCGGAACTCCAGCTCGCGCAGCTCGGCCACGTCGTCCTGCACGGCCCGGACCCCCGGCCCGGCCGGGGTGGCGGCCGACGCCCGGGTCGTCGGGGTGGCCGGGGCCTGGGTCGTGGGCGCCCCCGCGGTGGCCCCGCCGGCCGTTGCCGCCGGCTGCTCCCGGCGGGTGGCGAAGACCAGCCCGCTGGCGGCCAGGCCGATCACCAGCAGCAGGACCAGCGTCGCCATCAGCCCCCCGACCCGCCGCCCGCGGGGCGGCTCAGGCGGCGGCTGGGTCGGGCTCCATCCCCGCGGCCCCTCCCCCGGCCCGGGGGCCGGTTGCCGGAGCCAGGCCGGGCGGTCGTCGTGGCGCTCCGCGCCCGGGGCGGGGGGCTGCCAGGTCGGGCCGCCGGGCGCGGGTGGGGTCACGACGCGGGCTCACCGGCGCGGGACTCGACGTCTTCCTGGGTCAGGCGGCGGAACGAGCGCCGGGGCCGGCCGCTCTCCAGCACCGCCACCTCGAGGCGGGAGTTGCCCGTCTCGCCGGCCGGGGCGGCCCGGGGCAGCACCCGCATGGCCAGCTGCAGGGCCGCGTCCAGCTCCATGTTCTCGTCGTAGGCGCGCTGGAGCTCGGTGTTGAGCTCGTCGCTCTGGCCGCCCATGGCCAGGAAGCCCTTGCGGTCGAACACGTTGCCGTCGAACACGATGTGGTACATGGCGTTGGGGGCGCCGTCGATGCCGACCTCGGCCACGCACAGCTCGACCTCGTAGGGCTTGAACTCCTGGACGAAGATCTGCCCGAGGGTCTGGGAGTAGGCGTTGGCGATCGAGCGCGAGGTGACGTCCTCGCGGCCGTAGGCGTAGCCGCGGATGTCGGCCAGCCGGACCCCGGCCTGGCGCAGGTTCTCGAACTCCGAGAAGCGCCCGACGGCGGCGAAGGCGATCCGGTCGTACAGCTCGGCCACCTTGTGCAGGTGGGTCGAGGGGTTCTCGGCCACGAACAGGATGCCGCCGGCGTACTCGAGCACGATCAGGGGCCGCCCCCTGGCGATGCCCTTGCGGGCGAACTCGGCCTTCTCCTTGGTGAGCTGCTCGGGCGGGACGTAGAAGGGAACGCTCACCGGTCAGCCCTCTCCTTGGGCGCGGGCGGCGACCAGGCGCTCGGCCGCCTTGCGCAGCTCGTCGTCGGGAATCCGCCGGTAGCCGTCGGCGGTGACGGTGGCCACGACCGGGAAGATGCCCCGGATCAGGTCGGGCCCGCCGGTGGCGGCGTCCTCGTCGGCGGCGTCGTACAGCGCCTCGACCAGGACGTCGACGGCGGCGGCGCCGTCCATGTCGGAGCGCCAGCGCTTCTTGAGGCTGCCCCGGGCGTCCTTGCCGCCCGAGCCGGTGGCGTGGTAGTCGGCGTCCTCCCAGCGGCCGCCGGTGACGTCGTAGCGGAAGATGCGGCCGGCCTGGCGGCGGGTGTCGTACCCGCAGAACAGGGGCAGCACGACCAGGCCCTGCATGGCCAGGGGGAGGTTGCCCCTGACCATCTGGCCGAGCTTGTTGGCCTTGCCCTCCAGCGACAGCGGGGAGCCCTCGATCTTCTCGTAGTGCTCCAGCTCGGTCTGGAACAGCCGCACCATCTCGATCGCCGGCCCGGCCGCCCCGGCGATCGCCACCGCCGAGAAGTCGTCGGCCGGGAACACCTTCTCGATGTCCCGCTGGGCGATGTTCATCCCCTCGGTGGCCCGCCGGTCACCGCCCATCGCCACCCCGTCGGCGTACCTGATCGCCGCCACCGTGGTCCCGTGCGGCACCTCCGGCATCGTCCCCCCCGCGGCCCGCGCCTCCAGCAGGTCGGGCGCGTACGCCCGCAGCGCATCGACGAACGACGGGCTGAACAGCTTCGGCCCCTCGAACGGGTTCCTCACGACAGTTCCCTATCGGCAACGGACAATGCGCTACTCTCCGCCCTTCTGCACGTACTGCTTCACGAACTCCTCGGCGTTCTCCTCGAGCACGTCGTCGATCTCGTCCAGGAGGGCGTCGAGCTCTTCCTTGAGCTCCTCGCCCTTCTCCTGGATGTCGGGCGACGCCTGCGCTTCCTCCTGCTCGGCGTCCTGCTTTCCGGGCGTGCGCCGCTTCTGCTCGGCGCCGCCGCCGCTGTCTCTGGCCATCGTGCCTCCCTGGACGAGCGTCGAGGCGATTGTTCCATGCCTAGGCCGCCGGCGGGGCTGGCGCCTGGGCTCTGTGGACGGGGGATCAGCTCTGGAGGTTGCGGATCAGGTCCTCGGCGGTGGGGCTGGCGTCGAGCACGGCGGCGGTGTGGGCGGCGGTGCCCCGGGTCGGCTCGAGCATGGGGACCCGCTGGAGGGTCTCGCGGCCGATGTCGAAGATGATCGCGTCCCAGCCGGCGGCGGCGATCTGGGGGGCGTAGCGGGCCAGGCAGCGGCCGCGGAAGAAGGCCCGGGTGTCGGCGGGGGGCTCGGTGACCGCGGTGGTGATCTCCTGCTCGGCGACCAGGCGCTCGACCCGGCCGGCGGCGGCCAGGCGGTAGTAGAGGCCCTTGTCGAGCTGGACGTCGTGGTACTGGAGGTCGACCAGGGCCAGCTTGGCGTCCTCCCACTCCAGGCCGTCGCGGTCGGCGATCTGCTGCATGAGCTGGTACTTGGACGCCCAGTCGACCGTCCGGGCGGCCTTGAGGGGATCCTCCTCGAGCAGGGCCAGGACGGCCTCCCAGCGCTCCAGGACCTCGACCTGCCAGTGGCTGGTCTCGCGGTCCTTGAGGTAGGTCTTGGCCGCGTCCAGGTAGTGCCACTGGAGCTCGCAGGCGGTCAGGCGGCGGCCGTCCTTGCGCTCCACGGTGGTCCGCAGGGTCGGGTCCTTGGCGACGGCCCGCAGGGCCTGGACCGGGTTGGCCAGCTGCCACTCGTCGCCGGGGATGGCGCCGTCCTCGATCATGTTGAGGACGATGGCCAGGGCCCCGGTCTTGAGGAAGATGGCCACCTCGTTCATGTTGGCGTCGCCGATGATCACGTGCAGGCGGCGGTAGCGCTCGGGGTCGGCGTGGGGCTCGTCGCGGGTGTTGATGATCGGCCGCTTGAGGGTCGTCTCCAGGCCGACCTCGACCTCGAAGAACTGGCTGCGCTGGGCGATCTGGAAGGCCACCGAGCCGTCGTGGTGGTCGCGGACCAGGCTGCCCGCGCCGGCGAACACCTGGCGGCTGACCAGGAACGGGGTCAGGTCGCGGACGATCCGGGCGAACGGGGTCGCCCGGTCGACCAGGAAGTTCTCGTGGGTGCCGTAGGAGGTGCCCTTGCCGTCGGTGTTGTTCTTGTAGACCTGGATGCGGCGGCCGCCCGGGGCCAGCTCGGCCGCCCGCCGGGCCGACTCGGCCAGGATCCGCTCCCCCGCCTTGTCGTAGGCGACCAGGGTGCGCGGGTCGAGGCACTCGGGTGACGAGTACTCCGGGTGGGCGTGGTCGACGTAGTAGCGGGCCCCGTTGGTCAGGATGACGTTGGCCAGCCCGAGGTCGTCCTCGGCCGGGGTCTCGGGCTCGCGGGCGGCCTCGAACCCGCGGGCGTCGCGCAGCGGCGACTCCTCCTCGTAGTCCCAGCGGACCTTGCGGCCCCGGCCCGAGAAGGCGTTGACCAGGAGGCTGGAGGCCAGCACCGGGTTGGAGTCGGGGGCGCCGGGCACGGTGATGCCGTACTCGGTCTCGATGCCCATGACCTTGGTGATGGCCATCCGTCGTTTCCCTCTCCCCGGCGAGCCCTGGGCCGAAGCCTACAGGTACTGCCCGGCGTTGACCTGCTCGATGGTGCGTCCGAGGTCCTTGGAGTTGCCCCCCTCGATCAGGGTCCGCACGTACACGATGCGCTCGCCCTTCTTGCCCGAGATCCGCGCCCAGTCGTCGGGGTTGGTGGTGTTGGGCAGGTCCTCGTTCTCCTTGAACTCGTCGGTCACGGCGGCGAACAGGTCGGCCGCCTTGATGCCCTTCTCGCCGGTCTCCAGGAACCGCTTGATGGCCATCTTCTTGGCCCGGCTGACGATGTTCTCGATCATGGCGCCGGAGTTGAAGTCCTTGAAGTACAGGACCTCCTTGTCGCCGTTGGCGTAGGTGACCTCGAGGAAGCGGTTCTCGTCGGCGTCGGAGTACATCCGCTTGACGCCCTCGTCGATGATCCGGGCCAGGGCGGCCTCGCGGTCCCCGCCGGCCGAGGCGACCACGTCCTCGGCCAGGGGCAGCGACGCCAGCAGGTACTTGGAGAAGATGTCCCTGGCCGCCGAGGCGTCGGGCCGCTCGATCTTGATCTTCACGTCCAGCCGTCCCGGCCGCAGGATGGCCGGGTCGATCATGTCCTCGCGGTTGGAGGCGCCGATCACGATCACGTTCTTGAGCTGCTCGACCCCGTCGATCTCGGACAGCAGCTGGGGCACGATGGTGTTCTCGACGTCCGAGGACACCCCCGAGCCGCGGGTCCGGAAGATCGAGTCCATCTCGTCGAAGAACACGATCACCGGGGTGCCCTCGCTGGCCTTCTCCCGGGCCCGCTGGAAGACCAGGCGGATGTGCCGCTCGGTCTCCCCGACGTACTTGTTGAGCAGCTCGGGGCCCTTGATGTTGAGGAAGTAGCTGCGCCCGCTGGGCTGGCCGGTGACCTCGGCCACCTTCTTGGCCAGCGAGTTGGCCACCGCCTTGGCGATCAGGGTCTTGCCGCAGCCCGGGGGGCCGTACAGCAGGATGCCCTTGGGCGGCTTGAGCTGGTGCTCGGCGAACAGGTCGGCGTGCAGGAAGGGCAGCTCGACGGCGTCGCGGATCTGCTCGATCTGGTCGCCGAGGCCGCCGATGTCCTGGTAGGAGATGTCGGGCACCTCTTCCAGGATGAGCTCCTCGACCTCCGGCTTGGGCAGGTGCTCGAGCACGAACCCGGAGCGGACGTCCAGCAGCAGCGAGTCGCCGGCCCGCAGGGTGCGGTTGCGCAGCGGCTCGCCGATCTGCACCACCCGCTCCTCGTCGGCGTTGCCGATGACCAGGGCCCGGTCCAGCCCGAGCATCTCCTTGAGCTGCACGACCTCGCCCTGGACCTCGTAGGCGCAGGCCTCGACCACGTTGAGGGCCTCGTTGAGCATCAGCTCCTGGCCGGGCTGGAGCGACTTGGGGTCGATGTCGGGGTGGACGTTGACCCGCAGCTTGCGCCCGCCCGAGGACAGGTTGATGGTGCCGTCCTCGTTGACGCCCAGGAAGACCCCGAAGCCGGAGGGTGGGGCGGTGAGCTTCTCGACCTCTTCCTTGAGGGCGATGATCTGCTCCCGGGCCTCCCGGAGGGTGGCGGCCAGGCGCTCGTTCTGGGAGAGGGCCTGGGCGAGCTGGCCCTTGGTCTCGAGCAGGCGCTCCTCGAGCACCCGGACCTGCCGGGGCGAGTCCTGTAGGCGGCGGCGGAGCAAGGCCGTCTCCTCCTCGAGGAACTGGATCTGGCGCTGCAGCTCGGTCGGTTCAGAGGCCTCCTCGAGGTTGGGGTCGGGGTCGCGACGGGACCGAGACGGCCGGGAGCGGTCGGCGTCCTTCACGTGAGTCCCCCCTTCGGCGGTGTGGAGGCTACCGATGGATGGCTAGGTAGAGTTGCCTAAACCCTATCGGCTCTTCCGATAGCGCGCTTGTGACGAAATCTGGGAGTAGTCCGCAGCGGCCATGCTACCGGCCCTCCCCCGAATGCGACGACCGGGCCGCACCTTGGCGGTGGCGGCCCGGTCTGTGATCGGCAGCGGCTCAGGCGTCCTTGATGGCGTCCTTCACCTTCTCGCCGGCCTGCTTGAGGCTCGACTTGGTCTGGTCGGTGCGGCCCGCCGCCTCCAGCTCCTCGTCGTCGGTGGCCCGGCCGATGGTCTCCTTGGCCTTGCCCTTCAGGTCCTCGCCCTGGTTGCGAAGCTTGTCGTCGGTCGCCACTGGGGCATCACCTCCAACCGCTGCCTCCCCCCCGATCCCGGGTCGCAAACGGTCAGGGGACGCGGCCCGGGGAGGGCCAGGGGCCGTCGACCCGGCGGGCCGAGACCAGGAAGCCGGTGTGGCCGACCATGCGGTGCTCGGGCCGGACGGCCAGCCCGTCGACGTGCCAGGGGCGGAAGATGGCCTCCGAGGTCTCGACCAGCCCGAAGCGGGCCGAGCTCTCCAGCGCCTCGGCCAGCCGCATGACCTGGGGCACGGTGGCCACGAAGCAGACCAGCACCCCGCCCGGGCGCACGGCCTCGGCGGCGCCGGGCACGACCAGCCACGGCTCCAGCAGGTCGAGCAGCACCCGGTCCAGGGGGCCGACGGTGCCGATGCCCTCGACCACGTCGCCCTCGTGGAGCTCGAAGCCGTCGGGGGGCTTGCCGAACCAGCGCTCGACGTTGCGCCGGGCCTGGTCGGCGAAGTCGGGACGGCGCTCGAAGGAGTGCAGCCGCCCGCCCGGGGCCAGCGCCTGGAGCAGGGCGATCGACAGGGCCCCGGAGCCGGTGCCGGCCTCGGCCACGGTCATGCCCGGCTGGACGTCGGCCGCCATCACCATCAGGGCCAGCACCTTGGGGTAGATGACCTGGGCGCCGCGGGGCATCTTGACCACCCAGTCGGCCAGGGTGGGCCGCAGCACCAGCAGCTTCTGGCCCATGTCGGTGCGGGCCACGGTGCCCTCGGCCGACCCGATCAGCTGGTCGTGGGCCAGGCGGCCCTTGTGGGTGTGGAAGGTCGCCCCCGCCTCCAGGGTGATCAGGTAGCGGCGCCCCTTGACGTCCTGGAGCAGCACCCGCTCCCCCGCCTCCAATGGTCTGACCGGGGCACCCCCTTGGGGTTCCCCGGACCCCTCCGGTGGCCTCACCGCGACGCGACCTCGACGATCGGCAGGGTCTTGACCAGGCGGGCCTTGGAGCGGCAGAAGGCGCAGACCGCCTCGGAGGCGGGGTCCTCGGGGGCCTGGGTGGTCATGCCGCAGCGGGCGCACTCGGTCAGGTCGGCGTCGTCGGCCACCTTGAGCAGGGCGGCGGCCCGGTCCAGGTAGCCGAACAGGAAGCTGTGCTTGGTGCCGGGGGCCGCCTCCTCCATCTGGTTGAGGGTCTCCTTGTGCCGCATCTGGGTGTTGCCGGCGACCAGCGGGCACTCCTCGACCACGTAGTCGATGCCCTTGAGCACGCAGTAGGCGGCGGTCTCGCGCTCGGCCACCCGGTACAGCGGCTTGACCTTCTTGACCAGGCCGGGCCGGGTCGCCTCCAGGACCGGGAACTGGCGGGCCATGGCCGCGGTGTCCCAGCGCAGGGTGTTGCCGAACAGCACCGCGGCCTCGTCGTCGAGGTTGTGGCCGGTGCAGACCACGTCGTAGCCGCCGTCCAGGGCGGCCCGGTTGAACACGTAGCGCTTGGACAGCCCGCACACCCCGCAGGAGGAGCGGCCGCCCTTGCCGGCCGCCTCGGGGATGGTGTAGCCGTGCTCGCCGGCCAGGTCGTGGACCAGCAGGGTGGCCCCACGAGCCTCGGCGAACTCCTGGCAGACGGCCTTGGAGCGCTCGGAGTAGGCGCCGATGCCCAGGCTCAGGTAGAGGCCGTCGGCCTGGTAGCCGAGCTCCAGCAGCAGGTCCCAGAGGGCCAGGGAGTCCTTGCCGCCCGAGACCGCGACCAGCACCCGGTCGGTGTGGCCGGCCATCCGGTACTTGGCGATGGCCCGGGTCACCTGCTGGCCGACGTAGTGGAGGAAGCAGTCGCGGCAGAAGGCGGCGTTGTGGCGGCGCACCTCCATGACGGCGGTGCCCCGGCAGCGCTTGCAGCGCATCGCCATCGTCAGCCTCCCCCGCTGATGGCGAACCGGACCTCGACCTTGTCGCCGTCGCGGAGCTCGTCCTGGCTGGTCAGCAGGGCGCCGTCGCGGATCACGAGGACCGCCCCGGGGAGCACCTCCAGGCGGGCCAGCAGGTCGGCGACGCGGCGGACGTCGGCCACCTCGACGACACGGTCGGGTGGCCGCAGGCGGGCGGTGACAAGCATGGGCAAAGGCTACCCGCGCTCGGCCCGCCCGGCGAGCAGGTGGGTGCGCAAGGCGGAGCGTTCGCCCTGGGTGGCGGCCTGCCACAGGAACAGGCCGAGGACGACCTGGGGCAGCCAGCGGAGGGTCTGCTGCCAGAGGGCGGCCCCGGCGCCGCCCAGGACCAGCAGGGCGGCCAGGGCGCGGCCGCCGGCGGCGGCCACCCGGGTCGCGAGCAGGCGCCGGCCGGTGAGCCGCCACAGCAGCGCCCTGGCCACCCGGCCGCCGTCCAGCGGGAACCCGGGGAGCAGGTTGAAGCCGGCCACGACCAGGTTGCCCAGGAACAGCCAGGCCAGCAGGTCGCCCGGCGGGCCGGCGAGCTGGCGGCTGGCCAGGTCGAGCACACCGGCCAGGGTGACCGAGGCCAGCGGCCCGGCCATGGCCACCAGGGCCTCGTCGCCGGGGCCGGCCGGCTCCCCGGCGATCCGGGCCACCCCGCCGAACACGAACAGCCGGATCTCGGCCGTCGGCACCCCAACGGCCCTGGCCACCAGGGCGTGGGCCAGCTCGTGGGCCAGCACGCAGGCGAAGAAGCCGACCGCGAACAGCCCCGACCACAGCGCCGCCGCCACCCCGGTGGCCGCCGGCGCCCACAGCTCCCGGCTCAGGGCGACCAGGATGCCCAGCCCGACGAACCACGACAGGTCCAGCCGCACCGGGACGCCCAGCACCCGCCCGACCCCGATCCACCGGGGCACCCCCCTGGGAGAGCCCCCCGACCGACCGGGGCACCCCTTCGGGGTTCCCCGGACCCCTCCGGCCGGACCCCTCCGGCCGACCCCCCGCCAGATGGTCACTCGTCGAGCAGGCCGAGACCCCGGGCCCAGGAGGTGGCGTAGGCGGCGA
>CALGFH010000162.1 GCA_937881255.1 uncultured Actinomycetes bacterium | reverse complement strand
TCAATCACAACTACATCGGCACCGAGCACATCCTGCTCGGGCTGATCCACGAGGGTGAGGGCGTCGCCGCCAAGGCGCTCGAGTCGCTCGGCATCTCGCTGGAGGCCGTCCGGGCCCAGGTCGAGGAGATCATCGGCCAGGGTCAGAGCGCCCCCACCGGGCACATCCCGTTCACCCCCCGAGCCAAGAAGGTCCTGGAGCTGTCGCTGCGCGAGGCGCTGCAGCTCGGCCACAACTACATCGGCACCGAGCACATCCTGCTCGGGCTGATCCGCGAGGGCGAGGGCGTGGCCGCCCAGGTGCTGGTCAAGCTGGGCGCCGACCTGTCCCGGGTCCGCCAGCAGGTCATCCAGCTGCTGTCCGGCTACGCCGGCGGCAAGGAGGGCCAGGGCGGCGGCGCCCCCGGCGAGTCGCAGCCGCAGGGCTCGCTGGTGCTCGACCAGTTCGGGCGCAACCTCACCCAGCTGGCCCGTGAGGGCAAGCTCGACCCGGTGATCGGGCGCGAGAAGGAGATCGAGCGGGTCATGCAGGTGCTGTCCCGCCGGACCAAGAACAACCCGGTGCTGATCGGCGAGCCCGGCGTCGGCAAGACCGCCATCGTCGAGGGCCTCTCCCAGGCCATCGTCAAGGGCGAGGTCCCCGAGACGCTCAAGGGCAAGCAGATGTACACCCTCGACCTGGGCGCCCTGGTGGCCGGGTCGCGCTACCGCGGCGACTTCGAGGAGCGCCTCAAGAAGGTCCTCAAGGAGATCCGCACCCGCGGCGACATCGTGCTGTTCATCGACGAGCTCCACACCCTGGTCGGGGCGGGCGCGGCCGAGGGGGCGATCGACGCCGCCTCGATCCTCAAGCCGATGCTGGCCCGGGGCGAGCTCCAGACGATCGGCGCCACCACCCTGGAGGAGTACCGCAAGCACCTGGAGAAGGACGCCGCCCTGGAGCGCCGCTTCCAGCCGATCCAGGTCCAGGAGCCGTCGGTGGCCCACACCATCGACATCCTCAAGGGGCTGCGCGACCGCTACGAGGCCCACCACCGGGTCACCATCACCGACGACGCCCTGGTCGCCTCGGCCAACCTGGCCGACCGCTACATCTCCGACCGCTTCCTGCCCGACAAGGCGATCGACCTGATCGACGAGGCCGGCAGCCGCATGCGCATCCGGCGCATGACCGCCCCGCCCGACCTGCGCGAGTTCGACGGCAAGATCGCCGACGTCCGCCGGGACAAGGAGTCGGCGATCGACGCCCAGGACTTCGAGAAGGCGGCCAACCTCCGCGACACCGAGAAGAACCTCCTCAACGACAAGGCCCGCCGCGAGCGGGAGTGGAAGTCGGGCGACATGGACGTGGTCGCCGAGGTCGACGAGGAGGAGATCGCCGAGGTCCTGGCCTCCTGGACCGGCATCCCGGTGTTCAAGCTGACCGAGGAGGAGACGGCCAAGCTCCTGCGCATGGAGGACGAGCTGCACAAGCGGATCGTCGGCCAGGACGACGCCATCCACAGCGTCTCCCAGGCCATCCGCCGCACCAGGGCCGGCCTCAAGGACCCCAAGCGGCCCTCGGGCTCGTTCATCTTCCTCGGCCCCTCGGGCGTCGGGAAGACCGAGCTGTCCCGCACCCTGGCCGAGTTCCTGTTCGGGGACGAGGACGCGCTGATCGCCCTCGACATGTCCGAGTACATGGAGAAGCACACGGTCTCGCGCCTGATCGGCTCCCCGCCGGGCTACATCGGCTACGAGGAGGGCGGCCAGCTCACCGAGGCGGTCCGGCGCAAGCCGTTCAGCGTGGTGCTGTTCGACGAGATCGAGAAGGCCCACCCGGACGTGTTCAACACCCTGCTCCAGATCCTGGAGGACGGGCGGCTGACCGACGCCCAGGGCCGCACGGTCGACTTCAAGAACACCGTGCTGATCATGACCTCCAACCTGGGCACCCGCGACATCGCCAAGGGCGCCACCCTGGGCTTCACCGCCCGCCCGGACGCCAAGGTCGACTACGAGCGGATGCAGAGCAAGGTCATGGACGAGCTCAAGCGCCACTTCCGGCCCGAGTTCCTCAACCGGATCGACGAGGTGATCGTCTTCCACCAGCTCTCCAGGGAGCAGGTGAAGAGCATCGTCGACCTGATGATGAAGCGGGTCGTGGAGCAGCTGAAGTCCAAGGACATCGCCATGGAGCTGACCGAGGCGGCCAAGGACCTGCTGGCCGAGAAGGGCTACGACCCGGCCCTGGGCGCCCGCCCGCTGCGGCGGACCATCCAGCGCCTGGTCGAGGACCCGCTGTCCGAGAAGCTCCTGTGGAAGGAGTTCACCGCCGGCCAGCTGGTCGTGGTCGACGCCGAGAACGGCGAGGTCGCCTTCCGCTCGCTGGACCAGCCCACCGAAGATGAAGATATCGACGCCCCGCCGGCCGAGCTGGCCGGCAAGGAGTAGGCGTCCAGCTGTCCCACCCCAGGGATAGGCGAAGCCCCCGGGATCCCCGGGGGCTTCGCCGTTAGCATGCCAGCCATGCGCGAGGCGGCCAGGGGGCGGGTGCCGGGAGGCCGGCTGGCCGCCGGGCGCCCGCTCGACCGGCTGGCCTGGGTGCACGCGACCAGCACCTTCGGCGACGCCCTGGTCGCGGTGGCCCTGGCCGGGACGCTGTTCTTCGCCGTGCCGGTGGCCGCGGCCCGGCCCCGGGTCGCGCTCTACCTCCTGCTCACCGTCGCCCCGTTCGCGGTGGTGGCCCCGCTGCTCGGCCGCCTCCTGGACGGCCGCAGCGGGGCCGGCCGCCTCGCCCTGGCCGCCGCCATGGCCCTGCGGGCCGCCCTGGCCGCCCTGGCCGTGGCCCGCACCCAGTCCCTGCTCCTCTACCCGCTCGCCTTCGGCCTCCTGGTCTGCTCCCGGGCCCACGGCATCAGCCGCACGGCCATGGTCCCGGAGCTCCTCGGCCCGGAGGGGTCCGGGGAACCCCAGGGGGGTGCCCCGGTCGATCGGGACGCGCGCGACCTGGTCGCGGTGAACGGCCGCATGGCCAGGGTGGCCGCCCTCGGCGGCACCGCCGGAGCCCTGCTCGGGGTCGGCCTCGACCGCCTCCTCGGCGGCGGCGCGGTCCTGTGGGCGGCCGCCCTCGCCTTCACCGCCGGCGGGGTCCTCGTCCTCGCCCTCCCCCGGACACGCCAAGCTGGCCCGGCTTCGCGGCGGGTCCCCCGGTGGGGGAGCGTAGCCGATCGCCGGAAGCGGGAGGACGGGTTGTCCACAGCTCCCCAGGACCCGGCCGCGACCCCCCCGCGATCCCATGGACGGGCGGACGGTCGGCTGGCCCGGCCGCCGGGGCGGGTGCGGCTGGCCAGGACGGCGAACGCGACCGTGCGGGCGGTCGGGGGGTTCACGCTGTTCCTGCTGGCGTTCGAGCTGCGGCGGCAGGGGGTGGGGACGGCCGGGCTGGGGCTGCTGCTGGCCGCGGTGGGGGTGGGCGGGGTGGTGGGGGCGTTCCTGCTGCCGCGGGCGGCCCGGCTGGTCCGGGAGGACGGGCTGCTGGCCGGGGGGCTGCTGCTGTGCGGGACCACCGCCGGGCTGCTGGCCGGGCGGGTCGGGGTGGCCGCGGCGGCGGTCGGGGGGCTGGCCATGGGGGGCGGGATCGCCGCGGCCCGGCTGGGCTTCGAGAGCCTGGTCCAGCGGGACGTCGCCCCGGCCGCCCGGGGGACGGCCATCACCCGGGCCGAGACGACCTTCCAGCTGGCCTGGGTGGCCGGTGCCGTCCTCCCCGTGGCGCTGCCCCTGCCCACCACCCCGGCCCTGGTCGCGGCGGCCGTGGCCTGCCTGGTCGCCGCCAGCGTCTACACCACCGGCCTGCTGCGGCTGCGCCGGCGCCGCCCTACCCCTCGGAACGAGGCGCTGGGCTGATGCCCTCGAGCAGCCAGCGCAGGCCGGTGTGGAAGTGGCGGTCGGTGGTGGGCCCGGCCAGGTGGCCGGCCAGCGAGCGCATCTCGGGGAACCGGTCCGGCGGCAGGCCGGCGAAGACCGCCTCGGCCGCCTCGGCCCGGGCGGCGGCGTCGACCTGCAGCCGCGGCGCCTGGAAGGCGGCGAACCCGAGCGAGTAGGTCAGCAGGACCCGGAACGCCTCGACCGCCCGGTCGCCCTCGAGGCCGCCCCGCCGCAGCAGCCGGAAGCTGATCTCGCCCAGCCGGGCCGCGTTGGGGCCAAGGCCGGGGCGGGCCAGGAACACCGGCACCAGCCGCGGGTGGGCCAGCAGCAGCCGCCGGGAGCCGTCCATCACCCTGACCAGGCCGTCCCGCCAGTCCCCCTCGTCCGGGTCGCCGGGCTCGATGCCGGCCAGCAGGTCGTCCACCAGGGCGTCCAGCAGCGCCTCCTTGTCCGGGAAGTAGGTGTAGAGGGCGTTCGGCGTCACCCCCAGCTCGGCGGCCAGGCGGCGCATGGTGAGGTGGTCCACCCCCTGGTCGTCGGCGACGCGCCGGGCCGCCCCCAGCACCGCCTCGCGGGACAGCCCGGCCCGCTGGCCGGCGGTGCGGTGCGATGGGCGCTCGGGGCTTGACATCTGCCTATTGTACAACGTACAGTAATTGTACAATGTACAACTCAGGAAGAAGGAGCCCAGCATGAGCACCTACGTCCTGGTCCCCGGGGCCTGGCTCGGTGGCCGGTCCTGGCAGCCGGTGGCCGACCAGCTCCGCGACCACGGCCACGACGTCCACGCGGTGACCCTCACCGGCCTTGGGGACCGCTCGGACCTGGCCACCCCCGAGGTCGACCTGGACACCTACGTCTCGGACGTGGCCGGCCTGATCGAGACCGAGGGGCTCGACGACGTCGTCCTGGTCGGGCACAGCTACGCCGGCCACGTGGTCACGGGGGTGGCCGACCGGATCCCCGACCGCATCGCCCTGCTCGCCTACCTCGACGCCGGGCCGAGCCCCGACGGGGCCGCCTTCATGGACCTCCAGCCGCCCGAGGCCAGGGAGCTGATCGAGCGGCTGGTGGAGGAGGCCGGTCAGGGCTGGCAGGTCCCCATGCCCTCGTGGGAGGAGCTGGAGGGCGTCATGGGGGCGAGCCTGGAAGGGCTCGGTCCCGACGAGCGCGCCCGCATGCGCGCCGGGGCCACCGCCCAGCCGCTCCGCACCTGGACCCAGCCCCTGTCGCTCCGGGGCCGGGCCCCCGAGGAGCTGCCCAAGCTGCTGATCACCTGCAGCATCCCGCTCGCCCAGGTGCGGCAGATGATCGACAGCGGCCATCCCTGGTTCGCCGCGCTCGCCGGGCCGAGCTGGTCGTTCCTGGAGCTTCCGACCGGCCACTGGCCGATGTTCTCGGTCCCCGGCCGGCTGGCCTCGCTGCTCGCCGGCCTAGAGGTCCCGGGCCGTGGCCACGCCGACGACCCGGTCGGCCGCTGACCGGCTCCAGCGCCTGGCCAGCCGCAGGACGGCCAGGGCGGCCAGGGCGGCGGCCAGGGCGCCGCCCAGCCAGCCGATCCCGGCCTCGCCGATGACCCGGGGGGCCATGGCCACGGCGGCGGCGCTGCCGAAGGCGCGCAGGGCGGCCGCGGTGGCCAGCCCGGCCGTGACCCCCCGTGGGGAGGCGGCCTTGGTGGCCACCCGGGCGTCCATGTCGCCCTCGAGGGCGCTCATGCACATGCCGGAGAGGAGCTGGGCGGCCAGCAGGGCGGCCGGGCTCCAGGCGGCGAAGGCCCAGCCGCCGGCCATGCCGATGCCAAGGGCCGGCCAGGCGATCGCCGGCGGGAGGGTGCGGCGTTCCAGCCGGGCCACCACCAGCGGGGCGAGCAGGCTGCCGGCGGCGAACGCCAGGGCCGACCCGGCCACCCACCTGGTCCCGTGCAGCTCGGCGGCCAGGCCGACGGCCAGCAGGGTCGGGCCCGACCCGAGCAGCATCACCATCCCCCCGAAGGCCAGCAGGCCGTCGGGCGGGCCGTTGGGCAGCAGCCGGCCGCCGCGAAGAACCCGGCGCAGCCCGCCGGGCCGGGGGAGCGGGGCCGCCCGCTTGACCAGGGCGCCGCCCGCGACCAGCCAGGTGGGCACCAGGCAGGTCCCGTAGCCGGCGATCACCGCCACCAGCAGGCCGCCCGAGACCAGCCCGGCGGGCCCGGTCGGGAGCAGGGCGGCGGTGGCCGTGCCGGCGGCCTCGATCGCCGCCACCGCGACCATGTACCAGGTCATGGCCGCGCCGCGGGGGTCGGCGGCGGCGACCTCGGCCCGCATGCCGGCGTAGCCGGTCCAGGCGACCACGTTGCTGGCCGCGACCGCGACCGCCACCACGACCGGCGGCGCCCCGGCGAGCAGGAGCGCGAAGGTGCCGACCCGCAGCACCGACTCGGTCACACAGGTCACCCGGAGCAGGGCCCGGCCGTCCAGGCGGACGCTGAGCCGGGCCGCCACCGGCGCCGACAGCGCCACCCCGACCAGCATGGCCGCGTTGCACAGGCCCAGCCCGGCCAGGCCGTGGCGGCCCACCACGTACAGGCTGAACACCGTCCAGCCGAGCGACAGCCCGAACGAGTCGACCAGCGCCGTCCCGATCAGGCGGCGCAGCCGGGTCATGACCGCCCGATGAACACCGGCGAGGGCGGGGGGAAGCCGTTGAAGTGGGAGGCGTAGCTGAGGGTGTAGGCGCCGGCCGAGCCGATGTAGAGGCGGTCCCCGGCGTCAAGGGTGGCCGGCAGGTGGACGCCGAAGAAGGTGGTGTCGGAGCTGTCGCAGCTGGGCCCGGTGACGGTGAACGGCACCTGGTCGGCGGCGGCGTGGTCAGGGCGCGAGCTCCACAGCGGGTAGCGCCACTGGTTGACCGTCTGCTGGGTCTCCATCAGGCCGTTGTAGGCGCCGACGTCCAGGTAGGCCCAGTTCTCGCCGGCCCGCACCTCCCGGCCCAGGACCCCGCCGACCAGCACCGCGCTCTCGGCCACCAGGTAGCGCCCGGGCTCGACGGCCAGCAGCTCGGGCCGGTAGGGGAGCAGCTCGTGCAGGGCCGACTCGATGGTGTTGGCGATCTGGTCGACCGAGGGCACGTCCTCGACGTAGCGGGCCGGGAACCCGCCCCCCAGGTTGAGCATCTCCAGGGTGATGCCGTCGCCCGACAGGCGGCTGAGCAGCCGCCCGACGGCCGCGATGGCCTGGCGCCAGGCGGTCGTGGTGGTGCACTGGGAGCCGACGTGGAAGGTCACCCCGTAGGGCCGCAGGCCGAGGCTGCGGGCCAGCAGGAGCAGGGCCCGGGCCTCCTGGGCCTCGGCCCCGAACTTGCGCGACAGGGGGAACAGGCTGGTCGAGTCGTCGACCCGGAGCCGGACGTAGACGGCCGCCCCGGGGGCGTGCTGGGCCAGCTTGTAGAGCTCGCCCTCGGAGTCGAAGGCGTAGCGCCACAGGCCGGCCGCGAACGACTCGGCGATGTGGGCGGCCGGCTTGACGGTGTTGCTGTACAGCACCCGCTCCGGGTCGACGCCGAGCTTCTGGAGCATCTGCAGCTCGGCGCAGGAGGCGACCTCGAAGCTGGAGCCGAGCTGGTCGAAGGCGGCCAGCAGCTCGAGCTCGGGGTTGCACTTCACCGCGTAGTAGCAGTTGACCCCCGGCAGGGCCGCGGTCAGGTGGGCGTAGCGCTCACGGACCGTCTCCAGATCGCAGACCAGGAACGGTGTCGGATGATCCATCCGGTTGAGCGCCTCGGGCTCGAGGGCGCGCGGCCAGTAGGTCGGCAGCTGGAGCCGGATCTGATGATCGATCAGTTGCATCCTCATCCTGCGCTTCCTTCAGGGGAGACCGACGAGTCGCATTCCTCTTGATCGACCGGGAACTGCGGGACCTGAGTTCGCTCAAGCGGCCAGCGCATCGACCGATCAGGCACCTGAGATGAACACGCGATCGAAGGCGCAGCGACGCTTCATGGCCGAGTGCGCGGCCATGGCCGTCGTCGCCCTGCTCTGGCTGGCCAGCCTGGTCTGGGGCGTCGGCGGCCCCCGGGCCACCCAGGCCATCTCCAACTTCGGGCTGATCGCGGCCGCCGGGGCGGCCGGGATCACCTGCATCCGCACGGCCCGCTTCTCCAGCCCCCAGCAGGAGCGGATGTGGCGGCTGATGGGCGCCTCGGCCCTGTCCTGGGCGAGCGGGCAGGCCGCCTGGACCTGGTACGAGACCGTCCTGGGCCGCGACGTCCCCTTCCCGTCGCTGGCCGACGTCGGCTACCTGGCCGCGCCCCCGCTGGCCGCGGCCGCCCTGATCAGCCTGCCCTTCGCCGCCCAGAGCCTGGCCGGGCGGCTCCGCCAGGTCCTGGACGGCCTGATGATCGCGGCCTCGCTGCTGCTGGCCAGCTGGGTCATGGTGCTCAGGCCGCTGTTCCGCAGCGGCGGCGACAACCTGCTGTCGCAGGCGATCAGCCTGGCCTACCCGATCGGGGACGTGGTCGTCGGCACCATCGTGCTGTTCGTCCTGGCCAGGGCGCGGATGGGCAGCGGCACCCGGGGGACCCCGCTGCCCCTGCTCGGCGGCGGGCTGGTGGCCATCGCCGTGGCCGACAGCGGCTTCGTGTACCTCACCGCCAGCGGCTCCTACTCGTCGGGGGCGCTGATCGACGTCGGCTGGTTCCTCGGCTACCTGCTGGTCCTGCTGGCCGCCCGCAAGCCGGAGGCCGAGGAGGTCGACGAGGAGCAGTCCGCCGCCAGCGTCGACCGCATGGGGATGTTCCTGCCCTACATCGCCGTCGTCGGGTCGCTGGCGGTCAGCACGGTGGCCCAGGTCCAGCAGGGCATCCTGGACTACTTCGCCTCCTGGACCAGGTCCTTCATCATCGTCGCCCTGGTCGGGCGTCAGGTGCTGAGCCTGCTCGAGAACTCATCGCTGGCCCGGCACCTGGAGTCGCGGGTCATCGAGCGGACGGCCGAGCTGCGGGCCAGCGAGCAGCGCTTCCAGGCGCTCGTCCAGCACAGCTCCGAGGTCGTGATCCTGGTCGGCCCCGACGCCAAGGTGGAGTACGTCAGCGAGTCGATGACCAGGGTGTTCGGCTACAGCGAGGCCCACCTGCTCCGCCGGCCGCTCACCCAGATCCTCGACCCCGACCCCGGGCTCCGCCTGCGCGAGGGCCTGGCCGAGGTGGCCGAGCGGCCCTACGGGGTGCTCGAGCTGGAGCTGCCGCTGCGCCACCGCGACGGCCACCGGTGCACCGTCCAGTTCACCATCACCAACCTGCTCGACAACCCCAGCGTCGGCGGCCTGGTCCTGAACACCCGCGACATCTCCGAGCGCCGCCAGCTCGAGGACCAGCTCGTCCACCAGGCCTTCCACGACTCGCTGACCTCGCTGGCCAACCGGGCCCTGTTCAAGGACCGGGTCGACCACGCCCTCCAGCGGACCAAGCGCCAGACGCCCTCGGTGGCCGTGCTGTTCCTCGACCTGGACGGCTTCAAGGAGGTCAACGACAGCCTCGGCCACGCCGCCGGGGACCGCCTGCTCATCCAGGTGGCCGAGCGCCTGCACTCCTGCGTGCGGCCCAGCGACACCGTGGCCCGGTTCGGCGGCGACGAGTTCGCCGTGCTGATCGAGGACGCCAGCGACGACATCGACGTGGTCCAGGTGGCCGACCGGGTGCTCGAAGGGCTGCGCCAGCCGTTCGAGGTCAACGGGCGCGAGCTGCACGTCCGGGGCAGCATGGGCATCGCCCGGATGGAGAGCGACGTCGACGGCGCCGACCAGCTGCTGCGCAACGCCGACCTGGCCATGTACCGGGCCAAGGCGGCCGGCCAGGGCGGCTACGAGCGCTACGACCCCGAGATGCACACCGAGCTGGTCCAGCGGGTGCAGCTCGAGAGCGACCTGCGGCGGGCCCTGGAGGCGGGGGAGCTGTTCCTCCAGTACCAGCCGACCTTCGACCTCGGCTCGGGCCAGCTCGTCGGGGCCGAGGCCCTGGCCCGCTGGAACCACCCGGTCCGGGGGCTGGTCCCGCCGACCGAGTTCATCCCCCTGGCCGAGGCCAGCGGGCTGATCCGGCCGCTCGGGGCCTGGGTGCTGCGCGAGGCCTGCCGGCAGGCCGCCGAGTGGCAGCGCAACAGCCCACCGCGGGAGCGGCCGCTGACCCTCAACATCAACCTGTCCGGCCGGCAGCTCCAGTCCCCGGAGGTGGTCGACGACGTGGCCAGGGCCCTGAAGGAGAGCGGCCTGCCGCCGTCGGCGCTGGTCCTGGAGATGACCGAGAGCGTCCTGATGGACGACAACGAGGACGTCCTGGCCATCCTCAAGCAGCTCAAGCAGCTGGGTCCCCGCCTGGCCATCGACGACTTCGGCACCGGCTACTCCTCGCTCAGCTACCTGCACCGCTTCCCGGTCGACATGCTCAAGATCGACCGGTCGTTCGTGGAGCGGCTCAGCCACGCCAGCGACAACGCCGAGCTGGCCCGGACGATCGTCCGCCTCGGCCAGAGCCTCCAGCTGGTCACGGTGGCCGAGGGGGTCGAGGACTCGGCCCAGTTCCTGGCCCTGCGCCGGATGGGCTGCGACGTCGGCCAGGGCTACTACTTCGGCCGGCCGATGGAGAGTGAGGAGATCAGCCGCCTGCTCGGCGACGACATCGCCCCACCGGCCCGCAAGCCGGCCACCACCGGCTAGCCCAGGGGGGCCTCGCCGAAGACCTCGCGGATCCGGCGGAGCTCGCGCAGGCGGGGCTCGGTCTCGCCGCCGACCCAGCGGCTGACCGTCTTCACCGACACCCCGAGCTGCCTGGCCGCGGCCTCCTGGGAGAGGCCCTCGCGCTTGAGCATTCCCGAGATCCACTCGGCGAAGGAGCGGTGGTCGGGCCGGTCGCGGCGGACGGCCGGGAAGCTGCTGCCGGCGCTGGCCGGGCCGCGCAGGACGTCGACCTCGACCCCGTCCGGGAAGATGCGGAAGCAGACCTGGATCTGGCCGCCGTCGGGGCTGGCCGCGTCCAGCAGGGCGGCGAGCACGGCGTGGTGGATCTGCTGGCTGCCGTCGGGGGTCAGGGGGGCGTCGGCCAGGTAGCGCAGGACGAAGTCGCGGATGTCGGGGATGGAGCTCGGCCGGGCCGGGAAGGTCTGGGTGACCACGAACACCGGGTCGACGACCACCGATTCCATGGGAACCGTCGCCTGCGCGTCGTCGGGCGCCCGGTCGGCCAGGACGTCGTCGACGCGCTCCTCCAAAGAGTGCTCCTCTGCCGCCGCCAATTTGTGCGATTGTAGGGGACGTTGCGCTCCGGTCCTAGGAACCAGACAAACGTGACAGGGTGTCCGGACAGAACTGTCTTGCATTGCGAGCGGCGACGGCGCATGCTTCCCAAACGCCCGTAGGCCGCCGGGAGGGCCGTGCATGCGACAGCGACTGTCGGAGACACTCCAAGCGGCGGCCGCCGACGCCCTCGAACAGCGGGTGAAGCCCGTCGAAGCCCTGGCCGGCGACGCCGAGCAGGTGGCCGCGGCCTGCCACGCGATGGCCATCCGCTTCCATCGCGGCGGCAAGCTGGTCTGCTTCGGCAGCGGCGGCCCCAGCACCGACGCCCAGCACATCGCCGTCGAGTTCGTCCACCCGGTGATCGTGGGCAAGCGGGCCCTGCCGGCCATCTCCCTGACCGGCGACGTGGCCACCCTGACCAGCATCGCCAGCCGCGAGGGCTACGCCGAGGTCTACGCCCACCAGCTCCGCTACCTGGCCGCCCCCGAGGACATCGCCCTCGGGGTGTCGGTCGACGGCAACGACCCGGCGGTGCTCCGCGGGCTGGAGGCGGCGGCCGAGCTCGGCATGCTGACCATCGCCCTGGTCGGCGGGGACGGCGGCGGGACGGCCGGCAGCGCCGCCGTCCACCACGCGCTGGTCGCCCGCTCCGACGACCCGCTGGTCGTCAAGGAGGTCCACGTCACCGCCTACCACGTTCTCTGGGAGCTGGTGCACGTCCTGTTCGAGCAGCCGGGCGTGCTCGACCCGGAGGTGATCCGGTGAGCGGCGACATCCCCGAGTGTTACGGCGACGTCTGCATCACCTGCTCGGACGAGGCGGTCCAGGTGACGGTGGTCCGCCTGCTCGACGCCGACCTGGCCGTGGTCGACACCGGCCAGAGCATGGAGGAGGTCAGCGTCGCCCTGGTCGACGCGACCGTCGGGGACACCATCCTGGTCCATGCCAAGGAGGCCATCGCCGTGGTCGGGGGTGCCGCCGGTGGCTCGTGACGGCACCGGGGTCGAGTCCCTCTACCCCTTCCTCTACTCGGGCGGCTCCAACCTGGAGGACGTGCTCGACCAGGTGCGCCGCTCCACCGTGGACAAGGCGGCCGAGATCGTCGAGCTGCGCCGCCTGACCGTGCACCGGGACGCGGCCCGGCTGGCCGACTGCGCCAGGGCCATGGCCCGGTCGTTCCTGGGTGGCGGCCGGCTGTTCGCCTTCGGCAACGGCGGCAGCTCCACCGACGCCCAGGCCGTGGCCACCACCTTCCTGCATCCTCGTCCGGGCGGCCGTCCCCTGCCCGCCCTCTCCCTGACCGACGACGTGGCCGTGGTCACCGCCCTGGCCAACGACGTCGGCTTCGACGTCGTCTTCGCCCGCCAACTGGCCGCCTTCGGCCGGCCCGGTGACATCGCCGTGGGCCTGTCGACCAGCGGCAACTCAGACAATCTCGTCCGCGCCTTCGAGGAGGCGAGCCGGCGCGGGCTGCTCACCATCGGTCTGGCCGGCTACGAGGGCGGCAAGATGGCCGAGCTCGACACCATCGACTACCTGTTCGTGGTCCCCTCCTCCTCGGTCCACCGGATCCAGGAGGCCCAGACCACCGTCTACCACGTCCTGTGGGAGCTGACCCAGGTGGCGCTGGAGGCGTCCGACAGCTCCTGACCAACCCGATGAGGTGGTGAAGCGGCATGGCAGCAGGCACCGAGCAGGAAGAGGCCGTCGTCCACATTCTCTGGATCAACGCCGGCCTCAGCTGTGACGGGGACTCGGTCGCGCTCACGGCGGCGACCCAGCCGAGCATCGAGGAGATCGCCCTCGGCGCCCTTCCCGGCCTGCCCAAGGTGGCCGTGCACTGGCCGCTGATCGACTTCGAGTGCGGGCCTAATGCCGGCGCCGACGACTTCCTGGAGTGGTTCTTCAAGGCCGACCGGGGCGAGCTGGAGCCGTTCGTGCTGGTGATCGAGGGCTCGATCCCCAACGAGGCGATCAAGAAGGAAGGCTACTGGTGCGGGTTCGGCAACAACCCCGCGACCGGCCAGCCGATGACCACCAGCGAGTGGATCGACCGCCTGGCCCCCAAGGCCCTGGCCGTGCTGGCCGTCGGCACCTGCGCCACCTACGGCGGCATCCACGCCATGGCCGGCAACCCCACCGGGGCCATGGGCGTGCCCGACTACCTGGGCTGGTCCTGGAAGAGCAAGGCCGGCCTGCCGATCGTGTGCGTGCCCGGCTGCCCGATCCAGCCCGACAACCTGTCCGAGACGATCCTGTACCTGCTCTACCAGGCGGCCGGCCAGGCCCCGATGATCCCCCTGGACGAGGCCCTGCGGCCCACCTGGCTGTTCGGCATCACCGTGCACGAGGGCTGCGACCGGGCCGGCTACTACGAGCAGGGCGACTTCGCCACCGAGTACGGGTCGCCCAAGTGCCTGGTCAAGATCGGCTGCTGGGGCCCGGTGGTGAAGTGCAACGTGCCCAAGCGGGGCTGGCTCAACGGCATCGGCGGCTGCCCCAACGTCGGCGGCATCTGCATCGGCTGCACCATGCCCGGGTTCCCGGACAAGTTCATGCCGTTCATGGACGAGCCGCCCGGCAGCAAGGTCTCGACCGCGGCCAGCGGCATGTACGGGACGGTGATCCGAAGCCTGCGCAACGTGACCGCCAAGACCGTGGACAAGGAGCCGAAGTGGCGCAAGACCGGCCGCGAGCTGACCACCGGCTACCGCCCGAACTGGTAGGGGAGGGACGTCGATGACGACGACCGAGCGTGCAGGGACCGGTGACGGCCTCGTCGAGATGGCGTGGGACCCGATCACCCGCATCGTCGGCAGCCTCGGGATCTACACCAAGATCGACTTCAAGCAGAAGCGGGTCGCCGAGTGCTTCTCGACCTCGTCGATCTTCCGCGGCTACTCGATCTTCATGAAGGGCAAGGACCCCCGCGACGCCCACTTCATCACCAGCCGCATCTGCGGCATCTGCGGGGACAACCACGCCACCTGCTCGGTCTACAACCAGAACATGGCCTACGGGGTCCGGCCGCCGCACCTGGGCGAGTGGATCATCAACCTGGGCGAGTCGGCCGAGTACATGTTCGACCACAACATCTTCCAGGAGAACCTGGTCGGGGTCGACTACTGCGAGCGGATGGTCAAAGAGACCAACCCGGGCGTGCTCGAGCTGGCCAACAACACCGAGGCCCCCCACGCCGGCGACCACGGCTACCGGACCATCGGCGACATCATGCGCTCGCTGAACCCGCTCGAGGGCGAGTTCTACCGCGAGGCGCTCCAGGTCAGCCGCTCCACCAGGGAGATGTTCTGCCTGATGGAGGGCCGCCACGTCCACCCCTCGACCCTGTACCCGGGCGGGGTCGGCACGGTGGCCACGGTGCAGCTGTTCACCGACTACCTGACCCGCCTGATGCGCTACGTGGAGTTCATGAAGCGGGTCGTGCCCATGCACGACGACCTGTTCGACTTCTTCTACCAGGCCCTGCCCGGCTACGAGGAGGTCGGCCGGCGCCGGGTCCTGCTCGGCTGCTGGGGCAGCCTCAACGACCCCGACCACTGCGACTTCCGCTACGAGACCATGACCGACTGGGGCCGCAAGATGTTCGTGACCCCGGGCGTGGTCGTCGACGGCAAGCTCGTCACCACCGACCTGACCGAGATCAACCTGGGCATCCGCATCCTGCTGGGCAGCTCCTACTACCAGGACTGGGAAGACCAGCCGATGTTCGTGACCCACGACCCGGTGGGCAACCCGGTCGACCGCCGCCACCCCTGGAACCAGCACACCATCCCCAAGCCCCAGAAGCGCGACTTCGACAACAACTACTCCTGGGTGATGTCGCCGCGCTGGTTCGACGGCACCGACCACCTGGCCCTGGACACCGGCGGCGGGCCGATCGCCCGGCTGTGGGTGACCGCCCTGGCCGGCCTGGTCGACATCGGCTACATCAAGGCCACCGGCAGCAGCGTGGTCATCAACCTGCCCCGGACGGCCACCAAGCCCGAGGCCAGCTTCGAGTGGAAGATCCCCCAGTGGTCCAACGCCATCGAGCGCAACCGGGCCCGCACCTACTTCCAGGCCTACGCGGCCGCCGCGGCCCTGCACTTCACCGAGAAGGCGCTGGCCGAGATCCGGGCCGGCCACACCAAGACCTGGGAGACCTTCAAGGTGCCCGACGAGGCCGTGAGCGTCGGCTTCACCGAGGCCGTGCGGGGCGTGCTGTCGCACCACATGGTCATCCGCAACGGCAAGATCGCCAACTACCACCCCTACCCGCCGACGCCCTGGAACGGCAGCGTCCGCGACACCTACGGCACCCCGGGGCCGTACGAGGACGCCGTCCAGAACACCCCCATCTTCGAGGAGAACCCACCCGAGAAGTTCAAGGGCATCGACATCATGCGGGCGGTCCGCAGCTTCGACCCGTGCCTGCCCTGCGGGGTCCACATGTACCTGGGCGACGGCAACGTGGTGAAGAAGCTGCACTCGCCGACCATGCTCAACCAGGGGTAGGGCTGCCCATGAGTGAGGCGCGCGACCTCCGGGCGGTCGGCTCCCGGATCGAGGAGCTGCTCGGCCAGATCCGGGCCACCGGCGACCCCGGCACGGCCGAGCTCGCCGAGGAGGTCGTGCGGCTGGTGGTCGAGCTGTACGGGGCCGGGCTGGAGCGGACGGTCGAGCTGGCCGGGCCGCAGGCCCTTGACCGGTTGGTGGAGGACGAGCTGGTCGCCAGCCTGCTCGTCCTCCACGACCTCCATCCCAAGGACACCGAGACCCGGGTGGTCGAGGCCCTCGACCAGGTCCGCCCCTACCTGGGGTCGCACGCCGGCGGGGTCGAGCTGGTCGGGGTCGACACCGATGGGGTCGTCCACCTGCGCCTGGAGGGCAGCTGCGACGGCTGCCCGTCCTCCACCATGACGGTCAAGCTGGCCATCGAGCGGGCCATCGAGGAGGCCGCCCCCGAGGTCACGGCCGTCGAGGTCGAGAACCTGACCAGGGAGAAGGAGCCCCAGCTGCTCCAGATCCAGCCGCTGCGCCGGGAGTGGGAGGTGGTCGACGGCCTCGACGGGCTGGAGCCGGGCCGCCTGACCGCGGTCGAGGTCGCCGGGGCCGGGGTGGTGGTGTGCAGCGTCGGCGGCGAGCTGTACGCCTACCGCGACCGCTGCCCGTCCTGCGGCGCCGGGCTGGCCGGCACGGCCGCCCTGGACGACGGCGTGCTGGCCTGCGGGTCGTGCCGGGAGCGCTTCGACGTCCGGCTGGCCGGCCGCGGGGTCGACCGGCCCGAGCTCCACCTGGTCCCCCTGCCCCTGCTCGCCGGCGACGGCCGGGTCCGCCTGGCGGTCGGCTCGGGAGCGTCATGAGCTCCGGCCTGCGGCGGTTCGTGGACCCGCCGCCGGAGCCGGAGCCGGACGTTCCGGTGCCGGGGGCGGAGGCCCGGAAGAAACCGCGCGCGGCCCCGGGGGAGGCCTGCGAGATGTGCGCCGAGCCGATCGGCGACGGCCACTCCCACGTGGTCAACCTCGAGAGCCGCCAGATCATGTGCACCTGCCGGGCCTGCTACCTGCTGTTCACCCACCAGGGGGCGGCCGGCGGCCGCTACCGGGCGGTGCCCGACCGCTACCTGCACGACCAGGCCTTCGGGCTGGGCGAGGGCCAGTGGGACGCCCTCCAGATCCCGGTGCGGGTCGCGTTCTTCTTCCACAACTCCGACCTGGGCCGGGTGGTGGCCTTCTATCCCAGCCCGGCCGGGGCCACCGAGTCGCTGCTCCCGCTGGAGGCGTGGGCCGACGTGGTCGCGGCCAACCCGGTCATGACCGACCTCGCCCCCGACGTCGAGGCCCTGCTGGTGCGCCGGGCCGGCCAGGGCTTCGAGTGCTTCCTGGTCCCGATCGACGCCTGCTACGAGCTGGTCGGCCTGGTCCGGATGCACTGGAAGGGCTTTGACGGCGGCCAGGAGGCCTGGGAGGCGATCGACGGCTTCTTCGACGCCGTCCGCGAGCGCAGCCGCCCGGTGGCCGGCAAGGAGGCCGGGACCCCATGACCGACCTCGTCTTCGACTGCATCGACGCCCAGGCCGACCGCTACGCGGCCGTCCCCACCCTCCAGCTCAAGCTGCGGATCTCGGAGACCACCGGGGCCCAGGTCCACGCGATCGCCCTGCGCTGCCAGATCCGCATCGAGCCCCAGCGGCGCCGCTACTCGCCCGAGGAGGCCGACGGGCTGCTGGAGCTGTTCGGCGAGCCGCCCCGCTGGGGCGACACCCTCAAGCCGATGCAGTTCGCCACCGTCTCGCTGATGGTGCCCAGCTTCACCGGCAGCCTCGAGATCGACCTGCCGGTCCCCTGCACCTACGACTTCGAGGTGGCCGCCTCCAAGTACCTGCACGCCCTCGGCGACGGCGAGGTGCCGCTGCTGCTGCTGTTCAGCGGGACGGTGTTCACCAAGGGGCTCAGCGGCTTCTCGGTCGGCCAGGTGCCCTGGCACAAGGAGGCCAGCTACCGGCTGCCGGTGGCGGTGTGGCGCGAGATCATGGACCGCTTCTTCCCGGGGGCCGGCTGGATCCGGGTGCGCCGCGACACGCTCGACTCGCTGCAGCGCTTCAAGGCCGTCCGGGCCCTGCCGACCTGGGACGACGCCCTGGAGGCGCTGTTCAAAGAGGCCGGGGAGGCCAAGCAGTGAGCGCGCCCTTCCCGTCCTTCGAGCTGGCCCGCAAGGTGGCCGACGCCGTCCTCTACGAGGGCTACCTGCTGTATCCCTACCGGGCCTCGGCGGCCAAGAACCAGGCCCGCTGGCAGTTCGGGGTGCTGATGCCCCGGCTGTGGAGCGAGAGCGGCCCCGACGAGCCCTGGTCGACCCAGACCGAGTGCCTGCTCGAGCCCGAGGGCTCCACCGTGGTCCGGGTGCTGGTCCGGTTCCTGCACGTGCAGTCCAAGACGGTCGAGGCGGTCGACGTCGAGGCCGGGACCTTCAACGAGGTCGCCAGCCTGCCGGTCGACGGCTCCGAGCTGGTCCCCTGGGACGAGGCCACCGAGCAGGAGGTGACCGTCGAGGTCCCGCTGGCCCGGCTGCTGGCCGGCGAGCTGGCCACGCCGTTCGAGCGCCCGGGGGGTCGCCGGGTCGAGCCCGTCCACACCGTGGCCGGCCGGCTGGCCGGGCGGACGGTGCGCCACCGCTGGCCGGTCATGGGGTCGGTCAGGCTGTCGGCCGAGCGCCTGGAGGGGCCCTACGGCCTGGTCCGGCTGCGCCTCGGGCTGGAGAACGCCAGCGCCTGGAACGACCCGACCGCCGACCGGAGCGTGGCCCTGCGGCACTCGCTGGTCGCGGCCCACAGCCTGCTCGGGATCGACCAGGGGGTGTTCCTGTCCCTGCTCGACCCGCCGGAGTGGGCCAAGCCGGCCGCCGAGGCCTGCCGCAACCTCCACACCTGGCCGGTGCTGATCGGCGACGAGGGCCGGCGCGACGCCATGCTGTCCTCGCCGATCATCCTCTACGACCACCCGACCATCGCCCCCGAGAGCCCGGGCGACCTGTTCGACGCCACCGAGATCGACGAGATCCTGACCCTGCGCACCATGGCCCTCACCGAGGCCGAGAAGCGCGAGGCCAGGGCGACCGACGAGCGGGCGGCGGCGATCATCGACCGGGTCGACAGCATGCCCCCCGAGCTGCTGGAGCGCCTCCACGGCGCCGTCCGCTACCTCGAGGGGGTCGAGGGTGTCGAGGCCGGCGATCCCGGCACGCCGGAGCCCCACCCGCCGGTGGATGGGGCCCCTACCGGGAGGGTAGCCGACGGTGGGGCAGGGGGCGACCGGCTGTCCACAGACCCCGGGCTGGTGCCGTGGTGGGACCCGGGGGCGGACCGGACGGTGTCGCCGGAGACCGACGGGGTGGTGGTGGCCGGGGTCACCGTGGCCAAGGGGAGCCGGGTCTGCCTGCGCCCGGGCCAGCGCCGGGCCGACGCCCAGGACATGTTCCTGGCCGGCCGGCTGGCCACCGTCGAGGCGGTGTTCCTGGACGTCGACGGCAACCGCCACCTGGCCGTCACCCTGGACGAGGACCCGGCGGCCGACCTGCAGCGCTGGCACGGCCGCTACCTGTACTTCTCGCCCGACGAGGTCGAGCCCCGATGAGCCTGTCCGCCGAGCCGCGGCCCAGGGTCCTGGTCGCCGGGGTGGGCAACGTGTTCCTGGGCGACGACGGGTTCGGGGTCGAGGTGGCCAGGCGGCTGGCCGGCGAGACCCTGCCCGGCTGGGTCCGGGTCGGGGACTTCGGCATCCGGGGCGTCCACCTGGCCTACGAGCTGCTGGAAGGCTACGAGGCGGCGATCCTGGTCGACGCCTCGCCCCGCGGGGAGGCGCCGGGAACGGTGTACGTGATCGAGCCCGACCTGGACGGCGAGCCCGACCCGGCCGTCGAGGACGGGACAGGGGTGCTGGTCGACGCCCACGGCATGGAGCCGGACGCGGTGTTCGCCCTGCTCAAGGCCCTGGGTGGCGACATCCCGAAGCTGCTCGTGGTCGGCTGCGAGCCGGCCGAGGTGTCGGAGCGGATGGGGCTCAGCCCGCCGGTGGCGGGCGCGGTCGACCAGGCCATGGCCGTCGTCCGCGAGCTGATCGGTGAGCACGAGAGCGGGAAGGGGGGATGAGCATGCTTCGCCGGGTGGTGCTTGGCGCCGCGCTGGTCGGCCTGGTCGCGGTCCTGCGCAAGTCGGTACCGGACCTCGCCCGCTACTTCAAGATCCGTCAGATGTGAGGGAGGGCGCGTTGCACGAGCTGGGCCTGTGCGAGGGCATCCTCGAGGCGGTGGAGCGGCGGGCCGCCGGTCGCCGCGTGACCCGCGTCCGGGTCCGGGTGGGGGCGCGGCACCGGGTGGTCGACTCGGCCTTCGACCAGTCGTTCGCGCTGGTGTCCCAGGGCACGGTGGCCGACGGCGCGGCCGTCGACCTGGTGGTCGTGCCGGTGCGGGTCACCTGCCTGGACTGCGGGCACGAGGCCGAGGCCACCGACGCCCTCGCCGCCTGCTCGGCGTGCGGCGGGCTCGATCTGGAGACCAAGGGCGGCGACGAGCTGATCCTGGAGGCCATCCACGTGGAGGAAGAAGATGTGTCTAGGCATCCCGGGTGAGATCGTCGAGTTCATGGACGACCGCCCCGACCTGGCCAAGGTCGACGTCAGCGGGGTCAAGCGGGCGATCAACATCGGCCTGCTCGAGGACGAGAAGCTGGAGCCGGGCGACTGGGTGCTGATCCACGTCGGCTTCGCCCTGTCCAAGATCGACGAGGAGGAGGCCAAGGCCGCCCTCGACTTCCTCGAGGGGATCGGCCAGGCCTACGCCGACGAGCTGGCCGCCCTGGCCGACTCCAAGATCGAGTAGCGAGAGGAGGCCGCAGCGTGCGCTTCGTCGACGAGTTCCGCGACGCCGAGAAGGCCCAGGCCCTGGCCGCCCAGATCGCCGCCCTGTGCGAGCCGGGCCGGCAGTACAAGTTCATGGAGGTGTGCGGCGGCCACACCCACACCATCTACAAGCACGGCCTCGAGGACTACCTGCCCGAGAGCATCACCCTGGTCCACGGGCCGGGCTGCCCGGTCTGCGTGATCCCCATGGGCCGGGTGGACGACGCCATCTTCATCGCCCAGCAGCCGGACGTGATCATGACCTCGTTCGGGGACATGATGCGGGTCCCGGGCAGCAACGGCGCCTTCTTCGACGCCACCGCCAGGGGCGCCGACATCCGGATGGTCTACTCGCCCCTGGACAGCCTGAAGATCGCCAAGCAGAACCCGGACAAGCGGGTCGTGTTCATGGCCATCGGGTTCGAGACCACCGCCCCCTCCAGCGCCATGACCGTGCTCCGGGCCAAGGCCGTCGGGATCGAGAACTTCTCGATCTTCTGCAACCACGTCACCATCATCCCGGCCATCAAGGCCATCCTCGACTCGCCCGACCTGCGCCTGGACGGCTTCATCGGGCCGGGGCACGTGTCGACGGTGATCGGCTGCCGGCCGTACGAGTTCATCGCCCGCGACTACGGCAAGCCGCTGGTCTGCGCCGGGTTCGAGCCGCTGGACCTGCTCCAGTCGATCTACATGCTGATGCTCCAGCTGCAGGAGGGTCGCTCCGAGGTCGAGAACCAGTACTCGCGGGTGGTGCCCTGGGACGGCAACCTCAAGGCCCTCGAGGTCATCAACGAGGTCATGGAGCTGCGCCCCTACTTCGAGTGGCGCGGGCTCGGCTTCATCTCCCACTCGGCCCTGCGGGTGCGCGAGGAGTACGCGAGCTTCGACGCCGAGCGGCAGTTCCTGGTCCCCGGGGTGCGGGTCGCCGACCCCAAGGCCTGCCAGTGCGGCGAGGTCCTCAAGGGCGTGCTCAAGCCCTGGGAGTGCAAGGTCTTCGGCACCGCCTGCACCCCCGAGACGCCCATCGGCACCTGCATGGTCTCGCCCGAGGGGGCCTGCGCCGCCTACTACAACTTCGGCCGCTTCACCCGCGAGCGGGTCAAGGAGGCGACCAGGTCGTGACCTCGCAGCACCAGCGGTACCAGGAGCTGAGCCGCGAGGAGCAGGTCCTCCAGCGGATCGAGAAGGCGCGCGCCCGCAAGGCCAAGCTCAAGGAGGAGCGGATCACCCTGTCGCACGGGTCGGGCGGCAAGGCGACCCAGACGCTGATCGAGGCCGTGTTCCTGGAGGCGTTCGCCAACCCGCTGCTGGCGCCGCTGGAGGACGGGGCCGTGCTGGCCGCCCACGGCGGGCGGCTGGCCTTCACCACCGACTCCTATGTGGTGTCGCCGCTGTTCTTCCCCGGCGGCGACATCGGCGACCTGGCCGTCAACGGGACCGTCAACGACCTGGCGGTGAGCGGGGCCAGGCCGCTGTGGCTGTCGGCCGGGTTCATCCTCGAGGAGGGGTTCCCGGTGGCCGACCTGGAGCGGATCGTCGGCTCCATGGCCGCCGCGGCCGAGCGGGCCGGGGTCCAGATCGTCACCGGCGACACCAAGGTGGTGCAGCGGGGCAAGGCCGACGGCTGCTACGTCAACACCGCCGGGGTCGGGGTGATCGAGCGCCCGCTGGAGCTGGGGATCGCCACCGCCCGGCCCGGCGACGCGGTGATCGTGTCCGGGCCGATCGGCGAGCACGGCATCACCGTCATGCTGGCCAGGGGCGAGCTGGACATCGAGTCCGAGGTCACCTCGGACACGGCCCCGCTCAACGAGCTGGTCGAGCGGCTGCTGGACGCCGCCCCGGGGGTCCGGGGCCTGCGCGACGCGACCCGCGGCGGGGTCGCCACCATCTGCAACGAGGTGGCCAGGGCGGCCGGGGTCGCGGTGGTGGTCGAGGAGGAGGCGGTCCCGGTCCGCCCGGACGTCCGCGGGGCCTGCGAGCTGCTCGGTATCGACCCCCTGTACGTGGCCTGCGAGGGCCGGCTGGTCGCGGTCGTGGACGGCGACCAGGTCGACGCGGCCATGGGCGCGCTGCGCTCCCACCCCCTGGGCGAGGGCGCCGCCGTCATCGGCCGGGTCAGGGACGACCCGCCCGGCCTCGTGCTGCTGAAGACGTCGTTCGGCGGGACCCGGATCGTCGACCTCCTGGTCGGGGACCCCCTGCCACGGATCTGCTGAAAGGGGCTGGGCATGGACGAGCGCGAGGAGATCGAGCAGGTGCAGCCGGCCGGGGAGCAGGAGCCGGGCGGGCTGGTGCCGCCGTACGAGGGCCGCCAGACCGAGATGAAGGACGGCTACGAGGAGCACACCGAGAAGGTGTTCCACGGCGCCGACGAGGTCCCCCCCGGCCCGGGCCGGGAGATCTCCGACGAGGAGCGCGAGGGGGTCCCCCCGACCGACATGGACGCCGAATCCCCGCTCGGGGTCGGGGTCAGCATGACCCGCCGCGGCGAGGACGTCGACAAGCAGGAGGACGAGCCGGGGCGCGACGAGACCGGCACCAAGGGCGCCTCCGACCGCCCGGTCGGCACCTCCGACGAGCGCGACTCGACCTCGGTCGACCCCAACGAGACCGAGTCCGGCGGCCCCACCATGCCCGCCGGCGACCAGGGCGGGTAGTCCGCCTAGCCGCCCGAGGCTCGTAGCCGGGCGCCGGCCACGGCGGCCTGGCCGAGGCTGATGCCGCCGTCGTTCGGGGGGACCCGGGAGTGGGTCAGGACCCGGAAGCCCGCCCGCTCAAGGGCCGTGACCGTCCGTTCCAGGAGGAGCAGGTTCTGGAAGACCCCGCCGGAGAGGGCGACCGTGGTCAGGCCGGTGTCGTCGCGGATGGCCTGGCAGGCGGCGACGGTGGTGGCGGCCAGGCCGTTGTGGAAGCGGGCGGCGATCAGGGGGGGCGCGACCCCCGCCTCGAGCTCGGCGGCGACGGCGCGCACCAGGCTGGTCCCGGCCAGCCGCAGGAGGCCGCCGTCGGCCTTGTCGATCTCGGCGGGGTAGGCGGCGGTCTCGGCCGGGTCGGCCAGCTGCTCCAGCTCGACGGCCGCCTGGCCCTCGTAGTTGACGCTGTCCCGGACCCCGAGGATGGCGGCCACGGCGTCGAACAGGCGGCCGGCGCTCGAGGTCGCCGGTGAGGCCGTGCCCGAGCGGGCCAGGCCGACCACCTGCTCCCAGCGGTCCCGGTTGCGCCCGGCCACGGCCAGGCCCTCGGGGACCTGCCCGGCGAAGGCGGCATCCAGCCAGGCGGCGGCCATCCGCCACGGCTCCTTGATGGCCGCGGTCCCGCCGGGCATGGCCACCACCTCCAGGTGCCCGGCCCGCCGGAACCCCTCCAGGTCGGCCGTGAGCAGCTCCCCGCCCCAGATGGTCCCGTCGGTGCCGTAGCCGAGGCCGTCGAAGGCGACCCCGATCACCGGCCCGGGCTCGCCGTTGTCGGCCAGGCAGGCGGCCACGTGGGCGTGGTGGTGCTGCACGCCCTCCAGCTCGACCCCGTCCAGCTCCAGGGCGTACTTGGTCGACAGGTACTCGGGGTGCAGGTCGTGGGCGACCACCTCCGGCTCGACCGCGAACAGGCGCCGGAAGTGCCCGACCCCCTCGGTGAAGGATCGGTAGGTCTCGTAGTTCTCGAGGTCGCCGACGTGGTGGGAGAGGAACGCGTAGGTCCCCTTGGCCAGGCAGAAGGTGTGCTTGAGCTCGGCCCCGCAGGCCAGCACGTGCCGGGGGAACGGCCAGGGCAGGGCCAGCGGCTGGGGCGCGAACCCCCGCGAGCGCCGCAGGGGCAGCTCGCGCCCGCCGAAGGCGCGCACCACCGAGTCATCGGCCCGCACGTGGATCGGGCGGTCGTGGCCAAGGAACCAGTCGGCGATCCCGCCGAGCCGCTCCCTGGCCTCCTCGTCCCGGTAGGCGATCGGCTCATCGGAGACGTTCCCGCTGGTGAGCACGACCGGTCGCCCGACCTCGGCCAGCAGCAGGTGGTGCAGCGGGGTGTAGGGCAGCATCACCCCGAGCGACCGGTTCCCGGGGGCCACCGCCCGGGCCACGGCCGTCCCCTCGAGGCGCCGCAGCAGGACGATCGGGCGGCGGGGGCTGGCCAGCATGGCCGCCTCCACCGGGTCGACCCGGCCGAGGGCCCTGGCGCCGTCGAGGCCGGCCACCATCACCGCGAACGGCTTGTCCTCGCGATGCTTGCGGGCCCGCAGGGCGGCCACCGCCGG